>CBDTVD010000026.1:0-12232 GCA_965363965.1 uncultured bacterium | reverse complement strand
ATGACCTGCTATTCCGAATGGCTGAAATGGGGACATTAGCTGTGCATTTGATAAATGAACTGCCGCTGGATACACTTGATTTTATAAGTTTTTCAGGTGATGTGAGAGTGCCACTTATTGGAAACTTAAGTCATGATTCAGTTATTTTCTGGCAAGCCGCAAGCGGAAAAATTCTACCTTTTGGTTATTGGTTAAAAAAAGACACCAAACCCACTATACGTCACCTTGACAGTATTTTTATTCCAATAGCCGACACCCTAAACTACACCATAAATTACTAACCCAGTTCTAAACGCTCAAAGTCACAATGAAAACTTTTCTATTCATCCCCATACTGCTGATAGCCCTAAGTGTGCAAGCACAAACAGATAGTTTTGCATATGCAGTGCAGCACCTGCTTCCAAAATGAGGAAAAGGCACTGAACTCGCCCCCTCCAGAAAACAACTCCCCACCCCATCCAAACAGGCCTATGTCTCGGCTTGCTGTTTGCAGGGGCCAACTCCGTCCCCCTGAAAAAATAGATGAAGTTTAGTTTTTTCACCCTCTTGGCACTCGGTTTTTGCGTGATGCTCGCCCCGGGCTGCCGCCCCAGTGTCAGCAAAGCCGATATTGCGCAAGTGGATACGCTGATTTTATGGGCCGAGATGGCCGATGAAATACTCGATTTTAATGACAAAGCAATCGCCATGCGGGCCGACACTGTGAAAATGAGGTATGACTTCATCACAAACAACTATACCCACCTGCGCGGCACTGTGCCGCATGAGGTGCAGATGCTGATGACCAAGTACCGCGGCATGCAGCGCAGCTATGGCAACTTTGGCAAAAATTATCCTGTGCTGCTGTTTGACAATGCCAAGCACCGCGAGCGGCTGGCCACCCTGCGCAATGACCTGATTGCCGGCCACATAAAGCCAGTTGACTTTGAGGACTACATCCGCACCGAGCGGCCCATTATTGCCGAGCACCTGCAGCGCACCCGCACACTGGCCACCAGCATCACCGGCATAGAGCCTGACTATTACCGCGTCCGCCGCCAGGTGAACGAGCTGTATCAGGATATGGAACGCGAGTGCAAACGCAAGGGTGGATGCACCGGCCTAACTGCTGCAGCAGAGGAGGATTTATAACTCCCGCCGGGATGGCGCTCCTATTTTTTCGGCGCTGGCTTGCTGAAATCCAGCTCTTTGGTTAAAAAAATCTGATAGGCATGGCTTACCTCAAAACCCACTGCCGCATTGACGACAGGTTTGCCATTGGTTCCGCTGGTTATGGTTGTGCTGATGCTTCGCTTTTGGGCATAAAGGTTCAAATAGCTCACTTGCAGTTGCACCCCTCGGCCCAGCGGTGCTGCCAAACCTGCAATGATGCGGTTTTGGTCAAACACATTCACCGCTATCTGCTTGCCTAAGTTCACCATCACTTCATCGCTCAGCACCAGTTTCAGCTTGGTGCTTTTGTGCCCTGCGGTATCCATTCGCGTAATCAGGGGCAGCTCGGTGCTCACCCTATATCGGACGCGGTGGTTGAACCTGAAACTGTCGGCCAGCACATTTCCCTTTTGATAAGGCGTCCATCGGTGCTCTGCCCTGTAACGGTGCTGCAAAGGCAGGCCGCCCACCTTTCCGCTGATGGAAATCTGCTCCCATGCGCGGTACTCATGCCTGGTAACATTGGTCCATATGGCTCCGCTAACCGATTCAAAAGTAGGATAATAATTCATATAGGCCAGGCCAGCGATAGCAGTCAGGTTTTCGGCCAGGTGCGCGCCCAGGCCGGCCCGATAACTTGTCTGTGTCAGCAGGTCGAAGTCACCTGTGCGCCTGTATTGATAATCGGCAGTCAGCAGCAGTTTATGGGGCAGTTTGGCATTAATGGTGGCCGCCGTCCAGAAAGCAGTGCCGGTTTCAATGTGCTTGGTTTGCCCACTGGCGCAGGTTGAAATGCAAATAACTGCTGCGGAACAAACTATCCCGATTTTATGGCCGATGCGCATGGGTGCAAAGTTCGGGTGTATGATGTGTAAGGCTGCGGGGGGGGAGTGGGGGAACGGCGATCTAAACTTTCTAAGCTCGTAATTAACCGTATCATTGATTCAGGCATTATTTGTCAGTCAAGGTTCAAAACCAACTCCTTAGGACAAGGCAAGTCATGTTTTGCCCCAAATATCTCATCACACACCCACTTTTCTTCTTCACCAAAGAAACTTAAAAAAAAATATCATGTTGAAATGGAATATGGGTCCTGCGGACTACTTTTGCAGGACTCATGAATACTTACATATTTTCCAAATCAACAACCGCTACGCGCCGCTACGCGCCGCTACGCGCCGCTACGCGCCGCTACGCTTGCACTTTTATTCGTAACTGTGCTTACTTCCTCAATGTGCAAAAAATCACCTGAGGGAAATGAATCTGCTATCCAACAAGCACCGGAGAGATATACTGTGACAGCAGGATATCTCTCGCTAAAGGATGAATCGGAATTTGACTCGCTTTTTCAGGCAGTCGATGCAATGGACGAGGCTCAATTAGACAATTGGGAACAAAGCCTGACTGGGTTTACATCGCACAGAAAGTACTACGACAACATTGATGCACTTTATTCGCCAAACTGCACAATAACAGTTGCTGCTGACACTTTTTCAAGGCCGGAAATATCGCATGTCATGGCAGCAATGGTTAATGGCGGCGGCTTTATTAAGATTGGTGACACACTTTATAAGTTTGGCGACCCCATTGCCCAGGTTTATTATAATGGTGTTTTTGTGCGATCTTACGTCTGGAAACATCGCGGTACAGGAAGCAGCCTTGGCAGTTTCTCTAGTGGAAATCAATCTTTAATTTGCGTTACAACGGCAAATTTTGGCAAAGGCCACAAAGACCATGTTACAATAAATGGGAGCAACCGATTTAAGTGTGATGTTACTCACTGGCTGATGCCAACTGCCAGGTGGATTGAAAGCAGCATGGTACGGGAGCAGTATGACCGATACTGGTTCTTCGGATGGCAGTATCGATGGAAAAATGTCAGGGACAAAGAATTAAAGATTGTCTATGACCTAAAGACTACATACTCATGCCCCAATAATAATCTGGTATCGAACTGCCCATCAAGTAGCAAAACTGCTAGTAACGAGTCGCGCCTGCATAGAACATACAATCAGGTCATCAATATGATCGGATGTTCAGCATACGCCTATACTGAGAATGTCAGCATCACCTACTCTGTAAAAGATGCTAATAACCAAACCTATTCCATAACAAAAACATGGTAAAACACTTATGGGGGCTGCTCATAAAAGCCGCCACCATATTTTATTTTTGTCTGATATATTTAGCCTTCTCATGGCCAAGGTTAACTTATGGCCAGTCTCAAATAATCAAACAACATTGGAAGTCAGATACTGCTTTAACTGCTGGGGTAAGTTGGGTTGTTGTAAACGGGCAAGCCTTCAAAGGATTTACCTTAGGCGCTCAACTGGGTAGATTAAACATGCATGCCAATATGGGATTTGAAATTCCTCCTCCTGGCCAATCATATAGTTTTAATTATTCTGCCTTTGGAATAATCGTTCAGCATTATACACTGCCATTGAGCAAGCACTTTGCGTTAGGCCCTGAAATTGGGGTGTATATAAGTAACAAAAATCAATGTACATATTTCGGTGAATGCATTGATGTAACAAGGCAAGGTGTGGCTGCAGCTGCTGTCCTCCATTTCAAACTCGATGGATTGGTGCAGGTATCGCAAGGTATAGGCTATGGCACATATAGCAATACCATCAAGCGCGCAATAATGAATGATGGAAATGGTAGTTACTACTATAACCTTAATATTGGCTTGCGCCCTACATTATTATTTCAAAATATTATAGCTGTAGCCAAACCAACACATTGAGATTATATGAAAATAATTTTGTTTTGCACCTTTTACATTTTAATTTTTTCCAAGCCTTGTCTCGCCCAATCCGACACTGCAAGCCTATCAAGATTCAGTCTAATGGCTGGTTTTTTAAGCGTTAATGCACAGCATAATATTCTGCCGGATTTATCCGTTGGCTTGGAATTGGGCCATGGGGGCAGCACTCGGAATTTTATAAATGACACTTTTACTGCAAAAACTGATGCCCTATATTTAGGTATAAATGCCATTTATTACATATTTAAATTAGGCGCTAAAACATCTCTTGGCATCCGAGCCAGCCAAACTCTCCAAAACACTTGGGTGAGAGCAACCCCAGCAAATAAAATTAATCTGCAATCCTTCAATACGAATCTTGGGCCTATCCTTAATTATCAATTTACTGTGCGCTCAAGTTTTTTGACAGGGCTACAACGTCAATGGCAATACGCGGATGGAATGAAAACGCAAGCACGCTGGGGCGGCTTTCTGCGCTATCAGCTTCGGTTTTATAAGCAAAGCCCATAACCATGCTGAATCTTTACAGCGGCAAGTGAACCTCCGCCCCCATGGGCGTGTTTAACGCATCTGCCAGCAGGCATAAACAAAACTGATGAGGACAGGGAGCAAAGTATCATGGAAATGGGGCTCAGGTGAGGGCCACGGAAAAATAGCGGAGAAATTTGAGCGCCGAGTGAGCCGAAACATCAAAGGCAAGCGCATCACCCGAAAAGGCACCGCCGATGACCCAGCATATCTGATTGAAACCGACGAAGGCAGCCGCGTGCTGAAACTCCGCAGCGAGCTGAAATCAGCGCAATGAAACTGCGCGGCATCGGCTATGCGTGCATGAATGCCACGCTCGGCCTCAGCACCAACCATAAATTCCGGCTGGCCAACCTGACCATCGAGCGATTGCGCGATGCAGTCGGCCAGAACCTCGATGCCCTGGAGACGATATTGCCCTGGAATGCCGAGCGCGGAATCCGATTGTTCCGCGTAGGCAGCGAACTGATCCCCTTTGCCAGCCATCAGCAGTTCACCTTCGACTGGAGGGCCGAGTTTGGCGAGCGGATGCGTGCAATTGGTGCCCTGGCCAGGGGGCTGGGCATTCGCCTCAGCATGCACCCGGGCCAGTACACACTGCTCAACAGCCCCCGACCCGAGGTCAACCAGCGTGCGATTGATGAACTGCAATGGGCAGCAGAGGCAATGGAAATTTTGGACCCTGAAACGGGCACAATCGTGCTCCATGTCGGCGGAATGTATGGCGATAAACTGGCGGCTGAAGAGCGATTCACTGAGAGTTTCCATCAGCTCAGCCCGCTGGTCAAGCGCTTTCTTGTTCTTGAAAATGATGACACCACCTGGGCCCTGAGCGATGTGCTGCCCCTGTGCCAGCAGCTTGGCATTCCCCTGGTCTTTGATATTTATCACCACAAGTGCCTGCCCAAAAGCGGGGACTGGAAGGCAGGGCTGACCGACCAGCTGGAGCAGGTGGCCGCAACCTGGGGGGGCCGAGTGCCCAAAATCCACCTCAGCAGCAAAGGCGAGCGCGGCCGCGGTGCCCATGCCGACCTTATATCGGCAGAGGACTTCGAGGAAATCAAAGCCATCATGGCCGATGTCCGCCCCGCCGATGCCCCTTATGACATCATGGTCGAGGCAAAACTCAAAGACATCGCCGTGCTTGAGGTGATGGGGGAGGGGAAGATGCCGACCAATTTCCACCTATAGGCATACGGGGATATTGCTCTTGTTTAGAGCATCAGTCAATTTTTCCTATTTTGGGAATAATCTGAATCAAGATTCTTTGATTCATAGAGTCTCTGCCTCCGTTGCCGTCTTCATTAAAGCGGCCAATGCCTCTTTCGCCGCTGCCTGCAATCTGCACCTCGGCGACAGATGGGTCGAAATGGATGCCATGCTGCTGCCATAAGTTATAAACTGCAAGTGCCCGCTTATAGCTGAGGCCATAATTGTCTGGGAAACGCAATTTAGATGCCATGCCCTCGATTACTATCATGTAGCTTATGTCTTTTTCCTTGTAATTGGCCTTCAGAGTATCTAAAAGTGAGGCGATACTTCTGCCAACTCCTATTAAAGTTGGCGCGTCAGCGTCACTGATAACGTCCTTTTTGTTCTCGAACTGAATCTGTTGCTTTAGAGTAAAGCGCTTGAAGGTGGAATCATATTCGAAATAGCGAGTTGGCAATTGCTTCACTGCGGCTTGAATGTCTTTAATTGTTTTCAGTTGCTGTTCTGTTGCCTCTTTGGACTTTTCAGTTTCAATCTGCTGCATTTTCAGCCGAGCAAAAGTGAGCACATACAGCACCAGCATCACAAAGAAAAGTGTGGTCATCAAGTCGGTGAAGCTGGGCCATAGGTTCAGCTGGCCATCGTGGTCATTCTCCATCATTCAGATCTTTTCTTCACGCCATTAGTCCTTTTGCCCATGCCGAAGAAACTTTTCAGCGATAGGTCTTGGCGCCACTGCACGTATGCTTTAGCTGTTTGGTCGGCCTTGTTCACCTGGGCATTCAAGCGATTGATGGCCTCCTCAATTCCATCGAGTTCCTTGACCATTTTGGCGGTATTGGCCCCGCTGGAAGAGTTCAATTGTTCGATTCTCTCCTTGATTTCCGGCAAACGGCCGAGGTGGGCGAACTCAGGCTGATTGGCTTTGATTGCCTCAGTCAAGCTGTCGGCTTGCTGGGCGCTGTAATTGATGAGTTCATCAGTACGCTTTTCGATGTTGGACTTCATGTTTTCGAGTGCCTTGGTCATCACCACATCGGCTTGGCCGACTGCATTGGAAAATGCACCTTTAAGAGCATTAACCTCGGTTATATTGGCGAAAAGAAGGTGGGCCACTTTGCCAAATTCTTCCAGGCGAGTTTCCATGCTTGTGGTGATTCCCTGTACTTTGTCGAATGATGAAATGGCTTTGTCCACCTTGTCAATCAGCAGGCCGCTGCGTTCATGTACGCCAGCAAGGTGGTCGAAGAATTGGACAAATTCATCGAAGCTGCCCATCACTTTCTGTAGTTTGGTGAGGGTTGTTTGGTTGACACTGGCCAGGGCTTTGACATCCATGGTCTCAAAGTGCTCTATCATTTTTTGCTGGGCGAGCGTAGCAGTGTAGTTCTTGTCATAAATCACCTCCATCTTTGCCAGGTTGCTGCTGAAGGTGTGGTTGAAGCCAGCGAGGTTGTCCCTCAGTTGGACGAGCGTATCGGCCAGGCTTTTGTTGATGTTGGGCAGCAGTTCAGTTTGGATGAAATCGTAAAACTCGTTCTTTCTTTCTTCCATTGCCGTTTTTGCATTGCGGTATCGCCAACTCAGCAAGAGAGTTCCAATTAAACCGGCTAAACTTGCTGACATGGCAATTTGAACGCTGCCCAGGAGTGAAGAAATGCCTTTATCGAACTGCGATAGGTCTTGACTTGCCCCAATGTTCAGGCCGCCCAGGCCAATAATTATTCCTACAATCGTACCCACCAAACCCAGCAAGAGCGGCACAGAAATCATCTGAGTGATGGCAAGCTCGGCGGCGCGGGTGCGGCGCTCGACCATATCGCGAATCAGGTTGAAATCAGTTACCGTCTTTTGGTTCTTGATGAGGTACTTGTCAATCGTCCGCAAGATGCTGAGCATCAACGAATTTGCGCCGTGTGCAAACAGCAGATTTATTGAAACGAAATTCTTGCCCAATGCCCTTGACATTTGCGCTTGATGTTCTTCCGGCTCTTTAAAATAGATGTCCAATTCATCTACGATTTTTTCGGCGGATAAATCATTTAACTGATCGTCTCTGACGTAAATGGGGTGGATATAATAATCCTTTCCTTGGCTTAGTCCTGTGCGGAGAGCAGCAATCTTGCCCAGCCAGAAGAAGACAATCCCCACCTGCAGGGCAATCACCCCGAATATAATGAATAATTCCAGTTCCATTTTTTAGCTTGCTTTCAGCGATGTGTGTTTATGCATACCTGTATTTTATTTTTTTGGTAACCCGCCAGTTGCCATTGTCCAGCTCTACATGGCCCGGGCTTTCCACCTCTATGCGGCGCATGCCTTCTTTTAAGGCGTTCTGAGGGTCGCCCACTGGGAGAAGTTCTGTTGAAGCATAGCTTAATAGGGGCTTGAAAGCGGAGTCGCTGTTGTAAATGGTGAGTTCGCCACTGTTACCATCGTGGTTGACTCTTACTTGATAGCGAGTTTTCATGGGGTCGTACTCTTTATGGGCATATCGTCCATTAAATACTCCCTCTGCAGAAGGGGCAGCGAAGAATAAGATGTTGGCAGGGGCCGCTTCTGGGGCTTGATATGGCGCATCAATTGGATTTGCCACTGCGGCAGTTTGCCTCAGCCTGTCATATTCCACTTTCAGTGCGGCAAGTTCTATTTCCATCCTTCGGAATTCATCCTGAGAGATAGCTGGGCCATTGGGTTTGTAGGTGGTGGTATTGCTCCAATTTATAGATTCATCTTGCCTGTCTGATCTGTTCCTATGACCCTTTGAATTATAACCTTGGCGGTCTGAATCCTTATTTGGTTTATTCTCGCGCCCATTTTCAATTGACTTAGCCCAAAAATATCCCGCCATGACACCAATGGCGGCGCCAATTAGTGCGATTAACCACCAAAATGATTGAACAAATGAAAGATCTGGTGTAGCCTCCATAGAAGTTGGCTTGGACTTTTGGATAGATGCGGTATCATTGCTGACTTTGACTTTCTTATATTCCTTCAATCGAAATTTTATTTCGTCAGCCACGCATGATGATAAGTTGGCCGCCTCCTTCTCAGCGATTTTCTGATTGCTCTTATTGGACATCTTCACCTTCAACACCGAGTCCCAAAATAAATGGCTGGAAGCGTTCTTGATTTCATTGCCAAACTTTTTCAATTCCTCGGCTTTGTCATAGGATATGCGGAAATTTTTAGCGGAATCGTCGTGGCATTGCTTTATTGCGGCCCAAGTGATCCCAAATTGACAATTAGGACATCCTTTTGGACTCACTTCTCCATTTGGGGTGCCAATTGGAGGATTTGGAGTATTATCGTACATCCATTTTAGGTACAGACATGCCGTATAGGCAGCGATTTTTTGAGCATCCTCAGTAGTGAGTTGACCCGTGGCTGCCGAGGGCTTGGTTGTGTCCTGCCCCAGGGCCGGACCTATTCCGGTGAGAATCATCCCAAAGATGACCAAGATTGCAAGTATGGTCTTCATTTTGGGTCTTCTTCTATTAATTTATCCATGGCTTCATGCACCACGGCAAGGATGGGGTAGAAGAACAATGTCTCGGCTATTTTGTCATCTTGATCACGCGTTTTGGCCCTTTTAATGGAGATGGCACTGAACAAGTAATCATTGAGTTTTTCATCCATCAAGCCAAAAAACTGCTTGATGCTGCCCACGGATGCCCCGAAATTATCGCTGAAAGAATAGCCTTTATGGATGTCACGGAAAATGGCATTGAATGCCAGCACCTCATCCACTACCATCTGCGTTTCGCGGTCACTCAACTGGGCATACTCTGATATTTCATCCTGTGGATAGGGTTGGTGTACCATGATTTTATCAGACGAATCTTGGGCCAGTTGCTGCATTGCTGTTCTGTCGGCATCCAACACCCCGCGCGCTGCAATTTCCTTGGGAATCTCGCCTTCCATTTTGATTTTTATTTTTAGATTCGGCTGGTCTGTATACACCCTCTTCAAGACCTCTGTAGCCAGTTTAGCTACTTGTTCCTCACTCTGAGAAACTATGCGTAGCAATTTCGAGCCTGTCCCGCTGAACATTAAGGTATTGGGGGTGGACCTGTTGGTACGTTCCAGCTTGGCTTGGGTGGCTTTAGCAATGTGATAGAGCAAGGCGCAGAAGAAGTAAAGAAACACCACTTCCAATTCTTTGTCATCGCCCAGGAGGGTGTTGAAGTTGGGCACTGCCACACCGCTCGACTTATCGGAGAGGCCAAAGAGAAAGGTGTGCACATCTTCAGGCCGATTAGATTTCAGCAGGTCGTCCATCACATCTACCAGTGGTTTTGCGCCAACGGCTTTCAAAGCGCTGTGCATGGTTTCGCCATGCCTGCGCATCATTGGGTGGCTGCGAGAGGTGGATTGGTTTCGATTCAGGTTGCCGAATATGGCGTTGCCAGCAAATTGAAAACTGGTTACAAACTGGAGTTCATCGTTCCAAATGACTGCGACATCGGATGTGCCGCCCCCAATATCGATGCTGATAACGGGATTATACGTGCCCTCTTTCAGTTTGCCATGGGCCGAGTAATAAAGATAGGGTGCGATTGATTCCAGCACAGGGGCGGGGGGCACATCGCCGTTGAAATACTTTTTGTAGAGTTCTTTCCACACGTCACCGAGCCTGGTTTGCAGGTGGGGGTTCATGCTGGAGGGGTAGAGCCAGTAGATTTCGGTTTCCTTCAGGTTTCCGCCTTCTTTCAGCACTGCTGCCCTGATCATCAGGCAAATCTGTTCCAGAAAAGCTGTTATTTGCCGCTGGCTGCCCTGGTCCATTTGGGCCCATTTCAGATCAGTGTTAAAGGTAAAGCCTTCTTTGAGCTCCTTGCCGTAGGAAAATGGCATGTATAGCTCGCCCAGCGCCATCAGATCGGTGCGGTTGCTGATGTCCAAACCATTTTTATGGCCGAGAACGGTGCGATAAGGGAAGCGATGCATGGCGGTGTCTGAAATTTCGCGGGGCAAGAAATCAAGGTCGAGCATACGGGTGATGAAGGTTGCTCCGTGAAGGCCCCGAATTTCATCTTCCCTATCCAGAGGGTGGAGGGTGGCTACCACTTGGTCGCTGGCCATGTGGTTGTATGGCTGGGCCGAGGCGGCCGTGCCCCCTTCTACTCGGTACTCGATATGGGTGTTGGTGGTACCAAAATCGATGGCGAAGCGGAGTTTTTTGGTGGTTTTGCTCCGGGCGGGCCACTTGGGCACCACCATCCCCTTGCTTTTGCCCACTTGCACTTGCATAGCGGTGAAAGATTGGCTTAGGGCGTAAAACTTCATCAGGTGGTCAGCCTTTTTGTCGGCAGCTTCTTTCACCTCGCTTGCTGTGAGGGCATCTCGATCCTGGAAAAATCGGAGGTTGGCTTCAGCCTCGCCGCCAAAAGAACTGCTGGCATTTACAAACTGTACGCGTGTGCTGTGGCCTGCCTCAGCATCGGGGTGGAGAAATGGAAAAATCGCCAGGCTGAATTGCGAGCGCTTGACATATCCTTTTGCGATGGCTGACTCGGCTTTTGACTGATTAGGCAGGTACTGCTTTTCCATGGCGATATAGCCCTCGCCGCCCATTACAGGAATTCGGAGGGTTGCAGTTACCAGGCCGCTGGTTTCGCGCATTTGCAGCATGGGTTTGCCTTCCACTTCGCCCATCAGTTCCTCGGCTGTGAAGTATTTAAAGAACAGGGGGGTGATGGGCAGCAGGTAGCCCACCCCGCTGTCGCTGGCTTGTGTCTCCAGGTGGCCATTGAAGAACTTGCTACTATTGACAGGAAAGATGGTACTGATGACGACTGGCTCCAGAAAGTCCTCGACGGTGAGGAAGGGATATTTGATTCCCTGACCTGGCAACTCACGGTCGCCGAGGTTGCTGGGGAGGTCGGTCGCGCTGGGCACCCGTATCTCGCTGTCCCATTTGCCGCTGACATAGGTCATGCCATTGCCGTTGAATTTATCCACCAGCACAAGGGGCAATTCATCATGGCCGGTTGGGTGCTTCAGACGGATTCTGAAGTCGCTGCCGGTGGCTACTTCCTTTCGCCTATCCTTGGCGCGAAATGTGCTGAGCCGCAAGCCCAAGACTTCGACTGGGTCACCTGGGTTGTCGGTTACAGTGAGTTTATCGTATTGGCTGACATATTCATCGGCTTTGAGTTCTTGAATAATGTTGTACAAGGCAGGGTTCAATGTTTTCAGAATGGCGGTGTTGCGATTCATGTAGTCAAGAATCGCTTTAAACGTACCTGCAAACTGCTGATGATTCGCGGCTCGCAGGCGGTATAGATACAACTGAAAGGCATCGTCTCGCTCATAAAGCGCAGCTGGCAGGGCAGAGAATAGGCTGCGCTTGCCCGCAATGGCGATTGGTTGCTCCACCTTGTTGCCAGTGGCCATTGTCAGCGTCAAGGGTGATGTGCAGCCCAAAAGTTCGTGCTTATAGCTGAAGAAGTAGATTCTGTCCCAGCCATCAAAATTGAAGCCCTCGGCATCTTGGGTCAGGTACAAGTTCAGTGCTGCAGCAAAGAGTTTATGCCCTTGCACAGGTGAATTACTCAAGGTTCGGAG
>CBDTVD010000025.1:0-12280 GCA_965363965.1 uncultured bacterium | reverse complement strand
GGCCCGTTGGCGGCGCGAAATTTCCAAACTAAAGCGATGAGTTTTCCGTTCTGGAAATCAATCAGTTCATAAAATCCTTTGGTTTGGGTAAAGGGAAAACCTGAACCATAATTCCAGCGTACACTGGCATCCCAGCTTTCCTTCTTCCCGAATTTATAATTGACAACCAGGTTGGCATTGTGCCGTCTGTCCCAATGGGTGCGATAAGTTGCCTGGCCATCAAAGCGGTTGACAAAACCCAATGAATAAACTGCCCACACATACAGTTTATTTTTTTCGTAGGTCAGAAACATGTCCCCGCCATAGGCTTTGCCGGTTTCAATCAGGTAATCGCTGCGCAGTTCGATGGGTCTGTCGGCATTGTCGGGTATGTCATCAAAAAGCTTGTTGCGGTTTACGTTGGTTAATTGGGTAAAATCCTTGATGTAGGTTTCTGCCTGAAACTCAAGATGTTTTGACAGGTCGAGTTCAACCCCGCCCACCAGGTGCCTTGCTTTTTGCAGCCTGCTGGTAATGTCTCTTCCATCAAAGGTGCCAGGAATCTGCTCCGGCCCGCTCAAAAATCCGTAAAAAAGATTGACCACATCCCTGTCGCTTTGCGCCGCCACCAGATTTTGACTGTAGTATCCGCCAGCCGCCTTTAGCCTTACCCGATCCAGCAAAACGTATTTGGCTGCCAGCCTGGGCTCAAGGCTCATCTCTTGCAGGCTCGCATAGTAGTGCGCCCGCACACCCGGGTCCAGCACCAGGCGCCCGATTACTTTGGTATACCGGCTCCACCCGGCAATCTCTGTGGTAAAATCTTCCTGTACAATTTTCCTGTTGTTGGCATTGTAATACTCAAAGTTGGTTTTATACCCTTGAAAATCAAAACCATATTTAAACTGGTCTTTGCCGGGATAAAGGCTGAAATCCATTCCTGCATCAAAGCCGCTTATTTCACTGAATCGGGCCTTGGCATCCAATTCATTCTGCTCTGCCCTGTATCCTGAATAGGCAAAATTGCCCTCGATGATTGTCGAGCTTGCGCTGGGTATAAGTACCAGTTTTGTGCCCGCACCTGTGGCATTCCAATGGTATCCTGTCGAGTTTGGATACCGCACCCTGTCATCGAAATTGAAACCAAAGAAACTCACTTTGCTGCCACCCCCTGGCGAGAGTGTTACTTTGGCATAAACATCGTTAAAATTATAAGGCAGCCCATTGCTGTCGGCATATGGGTAAAAGGCGGGTGCTGTTTGCTTCAGATAACTGTTGCGCACATTCACCAGCAGGCTGCTTCCGCCCCGCTCTTCCGTATATTTTTTCAGCGGCCCTTCAACCTGCACCTTGCCTGTAAAAGGTGTGAGGCCCACCATTCCGCCCCAGCGATTTTTATTGCCATCACGGGTGGTGATATCCAGCACCCCTGAAATTCGGCCCCCATATTCTGAATTGAAGCCTGCCGAGTAAACATCCACGTTCCTGATGATTCCTACATCAAAAACGCTGAAAAGGCCAATGGAGTGGAAGGGGTTATAGATGGTCATTCCATCCATCAGCACACGGTTTTGTATTGGGCTGCCCCCGCGGATGTACAGCTGGCCGCCCTGGTCGCCTGTAAATGTCACCCCTGGCAGCACCTGCAGATACTGCGCAAGGTCGGGCTCGCCGCCTGCCCCAGGTATTGCGTAAATTTTGTCAGGATTGATTGAGATTTTGCTCACCTCCGTCCGCGTAGTCTTTTTCACTCGGTCACCCGAAATGGTTACATCCCCATAAGTAAAATCCTGCGGGGCAATGCTGATGTTCACCAGTTTGCGCTGGTCGGCAGCCAGCACAAGGTTGGTGGTAAAACTGTCATACCCCAAACTCACGCAAATCAGCTTATAAGAACCCGGCGGAATCCTTGTGATGCTGTAAAAACCATTTACATCGGTGGCTGAGCCCAGTGTGGTGCCCTCCAGAAAAACGCTGGTGAAAGCCATTGGCTCGCCATTGGTTTTGTCCGATACAAAGCCCCGAACTTCAGCGTTTTGCGCCACCGCAGCGGTGCCAAAAATGGCCAGAATCAATATCAATAACAGGCGATGAATCATTGCTGACAGCGAAGGTACCCCCCTATGCTGCACACATTGGGGATACTTTTGCTGGCGCTTATCGCAATGAAGGTTAAAAGAGTAGTCAGCGTTACTGATAAAAGGCAATTCCTCGACCTCCCTGATTACATCAATCAGGGCGACCCAAGCTATATCCGCCCGCTGGATAAGGACATTGAGCACGTTTTCAGGCCTGACCGCAACCCGAAATTCAAGTCAGGCGAGGCTGCCCGATGGATATTGATGGATGACGAAGGCTTGGTCATCGGGCGCATTGCCGCTTTTGTTGATAGCAAGCAAGGGGCAATCCAGGGGCTGCGCGTGGGGGGAATGGGCTTTTTTGAATGCATCGACAGCCAGAAGGCAGCCAATACCCTTTTCGACAAGGCCAGGCACTGGCTGGTTACACGTGAAATGGAGGCCATGGATGGGCCTATAAATTTCGGTGAGCGGGATGCCTGGTGGGGCCTGCTGGTGGATGGCTTTCATCAGCCCGCTTATCGCATGAATTATAACCCGCCCTATTATCAGGCACTGTTTGAGAATTATGGATTCAAGGACTATTTTCAGCAATACGTCTATTGGTTTGATGCCACAGTGGAAATACCGCTCAAGTTTCGGCAGAAAACACAGCGCATCCTCGATAACCCAGACTACACCTTTAAAAACGCAGACCTGAAAAACCTTGATAAAATGGGAGAGGATTTTATGCGGATTTACAATGCAGCATGGAGTGTTTTCCCTGATTTCAAGCCTTTGAAAAAAAAGGACGTCAACAAATTGATCCGCACCCTAAAGCCCATCCTCGTCAGCCATTTGCTGATGTTTGCCTATCATCAGGGAAACCCTGTGGCATTTTTCCTGATGGTGCCTGATGTCAACCAGATTTTCAAGCACTTCCATGGCAGGCTGGGCATAATTGAGAAACTCCGGTTTTTATACCACTTGAAAGTGAAAGGGGTGTCGCGCATCACTGGCCTCGTGTTCGGCGTGGTGCCGGCGCATCAGCGCAAGGGGCTGGAGGGCGCAATAATTGATATGACAGCCAAGGGTGTCCATCCCCTGAAAAAATATACCGACCTTGAAATGGTGTGGATCGGCAGTTTTAACCCTGTAATGATTCACATGGTCGAAAACCTCGGGGCCATCCGATACAAAACATTGATTACCTATCGGTACATATTTGACCCCAATCACCCTTTTGAGCGCGCCCCAGATGTGCTGCCTACAAATTTGCCAGCGCGAAATGTTTAAGGCACTCCTCCCCCTGATACTGCTGGCACTTTTTGCCCGCTGCACACCTGCTGGAAATGATGGGCAGAACAACCATGCGCAAGACCCCACCGCCCCTGCTGAGGCTGATGACCCCCTTGAGAATGAAATTGCGCGCATTTCGGCTGAAATAAAAAATAACCCCAGTGAGCCTGGGAATTACATCAGCCGGGCAAGGGCATATGCCGAGCAGGGCAAACTGCAATTGGCAATAACAGATGCAAAACAGGCCATTGCCATTGATTCATCTATAGCACGCTGGCATTTCGACCTGGGCAATTATCAGGAACGCCTCCCATATGTCAAAGGGGCACTGGAAAGTTATGGAAAGGCAACTCGGCTGAATCAGAATTACAAAGAGGCATTCCTTCGGCGCGGAATTCTTTTTTTTCTGACGAAAGATCGCCCCAACAGCTTCAGAAACCTGAACGAAGCCCTGCGGATTGACCCCCAGCTTGCAGAGGCTTACTATTACAAAGGCTACAACTACAGAGAGATGGGCGATGGCAAAAAGGCCCTGGAGAATTTTAAAAAAGCGGCAGAGTTTCGCCCTGACCATGCCGATACTTATCTCAACCTCGGCCTGCTGGCCCAGGATATGAATGATGCAAAGGCACGTGATTATTTCAATACGGCTGTGCGCCTCGATCCTTCGAGCCTGAAATCGCGGTACAGCAGGGGGCTATATCTGCAATCAATTGACAGCAGCAGGGCGGCCGCAGCGGACTTTGCTGAAATCATCTCAATTGATGAAGACTATGAACGGGCAGAGTTTGCACTTGGCTATAACCTGTACCGATTAGGGGAGTACGAACAAGCCAGGCAAGCTTTTCAGCAATCCAACCGCACCTATCCTCAGGATGCGCTTGGCCAATACAGCCTCGGGCTGGCCCTGCTCAAACTCGGAATCAAGGATGAAGCACGCGAGGCATTCGAGGCCGCGCTGACTATCGATCCCGATTTTTCAGACGCCGCCGCTGAACTCAATGCACTCAGGGGGCGTTAAACCGCCCAGATGAGCAAAACCCGGATAGTAATCCAGAGCAATGGCAGCACCCGCATTGAAGGTGATTTTGAAATAGTTGACGCACAGGGCAACCAGTATGACCTTGGCGGCCGCGAGAAAATTTCACTATGCCGCTGCGGGCTGAGCATGAACAAGCCATTTTGCGACGGCAGCCACAAAGGCCACTTCGAGCATCAGGCTGAAGCCTTTGCCCTTCCGCCCATCAAGCGGGAAACTACTTAAAGTCAACCAGCTCTACATCAAACACCAGTGTGGCATTGGGTGGAATTACCCCGCCTGCCCCACGGCTTCCATAGCCCAGTGCAGGGGGTATGGTGAGCGTGCCTTTTGCACCTTTATTCAGCAGAGCGATGCCTTCATCCCAGCCCTGAATGACCATGCCCTTGCCCAAAACAAATTGGATGGGCTCGCCGCGTTTGTATGAATTGTCGAATTCAGTGCCGTCGGTCAATTTTCCGACATAGTGAACGCTGACTGTTTGCCCTGGTTTGGGATTTTCGCCGGTTCCAGGATTGGTGATTACATATTCGAGTCCGCTTGCAGTGGTCATTGTTTTTGGTGGTTCAGTTTTCTGAATGGGAGTTTCGGCAGATTTATTGGGTTTGCCTGCTGAGCAAGCACCCAAGCCGAGCACAATCGAAATGAGAGCGAGTTGCCTAAATTGCATGCTGAAGGCAAAGTTACTGCACTTTTGCGCTGACAATGCCCCGCTGGCGACAACTCCTCCGCCCGTTTTCACCCATTTATGGCCTCGGCTCATGGGGATTTCATGCGTTATATGCTCTGGGCCTGGCCAAAGCTATTAAGGGTGAATTGCCCGCAATAGTGGTGGGCAATCTTTCAACCGGCGGCACAGGCAAAACCCCATTGGTTCAGCTCATTGCCCGCTTGTGCCAGACTGCCGGCATTCAGGTGGCGGTTCTCAGCAGGGGGTATGGCCGAAAATCCCAGGGCTACGCTCTTGTAAGGCCCGATTCCACCGCAGCAGATGCAGGAGACGAGCCCCTGCTGCACAGGCTCAGCCTGCCTGAATCAGTGCCGGTGGTGGCATGTGCCGAAAGATTATCTGCCATTAAAAGAATCAAAAAAGATTTTCCGCAGGTGCAGGCGGTGATTTTGGACGACGGCTTTCAGCACCGAAAATTATTGCCTGACTTTAGTTTGCTGCTGATTCAGCATGGTCGCTGGCCCTGGGCAATGCGTTTTCTGCCTGCAGGTGATTTGCGAGAGGGGTGGCAGGCCCATCGCCGTGCAGATGCCATTGCCATTACCAAATCCCCAATGCAATCCCTTGATGAGCAATTGCCGGCCGAATTGCACCATCTGCCCCACGTATTCCGATTTACAGAGGAATTCAAGCCGCTGAGCCATGTCTATGGGCCGAAGCGTGACCCGGCCGTTTTCTCCATATTGGCGGTGGCTGGGCTGGCACATCCGGAATCTTTCTTTGCCGAACTCCGGCGGCAGAATCTGAATGTTGAAGAACTAAAGTTCAAGGACCATCATCCTTATGATGAAGGCGATTTAAAAACCATCGCCAAAACGGGGCGCGATGTCTTAATTACCACTGCAAAAGATTGGGTAAAACTGGCCAATCTTCCCCTGTGGGATTACCTGGGCCGCTGGTCGGTTTTTGTGCTGCCAGTGTCTGCTAAACCCCAGGGCGATACCTTTGAGGCCTTTCTTTTGGAAAATGTACGCAGAATTACAGGAAGCCGCTGAATACATCCGGCAGCACACAGGCGGCTTTTTGCCAGCAGCCGGCATTGTGCTGGGCACAGGGCTGGGTGGCCTGGTGAAAGAAATGGAGGTGCAATACTCGCTGGAGTATGGCGACATCCCTCATTTTCCGCTTTCCACTGTCGAAAGCCACAAAGGCCGATTGCTGCTGGGCATGCTGAGCGGGAAACCCGTGATTGCCATGCAGGGGCGGTTCCACCATTATGAAGGTTATTCCATGCAGCAGATTGTTTTCCCTGTAAGGGTGATGAAACTGCTGGGCATCAAAAATCTGATTGTATCAAATGCCTGCGGCGCACTGAACCCTGACATAAAAAAAGGGAGCCTGATGCTGATACGCAGCCACATCAACCTGCTGCCAACCAACCCGCTGACAGGCACCAACATCCCCGAACTGGGCCCGCGCTTCCCCGACATGAGCAATGCTTATGACAAAACTTTGCTCAAAAAAGCTGAGCAAGTCGCCGCTCGCCTCCAGATTCCAGTTCACAAGGGTGTCTATGCCGTAGTCAGCGGCCCAAATCTGGAAACTGACGCTGAATACCGGTTTCTGCGCATCATCGGCGGTGATGTGGTTGGGATGAGCACCGTGCCTGAAGTGATTGCTGCTGCCCACATGGGCCTGCCCACCTTTGCCATAAGTGTGATAACCGACGAAGGCTGGACAGAGGAACTGATGCCCGTATCCATTGAGGAGGTGATTGCCGCTGCGAGTGAAGCCGAGCCAAAAATGACAGCAATCATCAAAAACCTGATTGCCGAGATATAGGCTTTGATTTTACCGAGCCTCCGCCCCCGATATTTGCACCCCAATAACCAGCAAGCCGGGTTTTGAATTCATCGTTGTTATTCCTGCTGCCGACAATCCCATTGCTCGGCTTTCTGGTCAATATCCTGCTGGGCATGCGCCTCGGGCAAGGTGCAGGGCTGCTGGGGTGCCTCACAGTTGCAGCCACTTTCGGGCTGGCGATCGCATTCCATTTTGGCCTGCAGAGCGGCACCCTTGCTTATTACAGCAACCTCGCAACCTGGTTTTCTACAGGTGATTTCACCATTCCGTTTGAACTGCAGATAGACCGGCTAACCAGTTTGATGACCCTCATCATCTGCGGTGTCGGCCTCTTGATTCACGTCTATTCCCTCGGTTACATGGCCCACGACGAAGGGCAGCATCGGTTCTTCGCTTACCTCAACCTGTTCGTCTTTTTTATGCTGATGCTGGTGATGGGCGCAAGCCTGCCGCTGCTGTTTGTCGGCTGGGAAGGTGTAGGCCTTTGCAGTTATCTGCTCATCGGCTTTTGGTATAAAAACCAGCCTTATAACAGTGCTGCAGCCAAAGCCTTCATCATGAATCGGATTGGTGACCTCGGCCTATTGCTGGGCATGTTCCTGCTGGCTATGTTCACCCACTCGCTCAGCTATCGCGAGATTTTCACCGCTGATGCCATCTCGGCCATTCCGCCAGGGATGCAAATGGCCATCGCTCTCTTGCTTTTTGTCGGTGCAATAGGCAAAAGTGCCCAAATCCCCCTGTTCACCTGGCTGCCCGATGCCATGGCGGGCCCTACCCCAGTGTCTGCCCTCATCCATGCAGCCACGATGGTTACGGCAGGCATATATCTGATTGTCAGGGCAAATGTCCTTTTTACAATGGCACCAATGGTTCTCCCTATAGTTGGCACAATCGGCATCGCTACTTCACTGATAGCCGGAATTATCGCCATTGGCCAGTATGACATTAAAAAAGTGCTCGCTTATTCCACAGTTTCTCAGCTGGGGCTGATGTTCATGGCCCTGGGCCTGGGGGCATACAATGCAGCGATGTTTCACCTGGTTACCCATGCCTTCTTCAAGGCACTGCTGTTTCTGGGTGCAGGCAGCGTAATCCATGGCTTGCATGAAGAGCAGGACCTTCGGCAGATGGGCGGCCTGCGCCGATACATGCCTATCACCTGCATCACCTTTTTGATCGGCACCATTGCCATCACGGGCATTCCTCCGCTTGCCGGCTTCTTCAGCAAGGATGAGATTCTGGCCGCCGCCTTCGAAGCCCACCCTGCATTATGGGTCATTGGCCTGGTCATCAGCCTGCTGACAGCCATCTACATGTACCGGTTGCTGGCTCTCGCTTTCTTCGGGGAGCACCGGGGCCATCATCCTGAAAAAATACATGAGTCTCCAGTATCCATCACTTTCCCCTTGATTGCTCTCGCGGTGCTGAGTGTTTTTGGCGGATTAATTGGCATCCCCCACATTTTTGGCGGACCGCACCTGCTGGCCGAGTGGCTCAGCCCGATAACAGGGGCCGCACATGCAGAAGCCCATATGGCCCCTGCAACCGAAATAGGACTGATGGCTGGCTCAACCCTGGCGATTCTGATTGCCGCGTACATCGTTTTCCGCAGCATCACTCGGACGCCTAAAGAGCAGATTGCCACCCAAATACCCAAAGGGTTCAGGCTCGCCATGTATGATAAACTTTACTTTGACGAAATGTATGATACGCTGATCGTCAACCCTATCAAAATGCTGAGCGGAATACTTGGCCGATACGTTGATCGGGGCGTGCTTTACCGCATCGTTACAGGCTTTGGTGATATAACTGTCGGGGCTGGCCGCGTGGTGCGTTTCGCGCAAACCGGCAATGTAGGTTTTTATCTTTTGCTTATGGTAATTGGCATCCTGGCCATCTTCACTTTCAACCTGTTTTTCAATCCATGAGTTCCCTGCTGCTGTTGATACTGGTTCCCTGGGTGGTGGCATTGGTCATCCAGTTCGGCACGGCTAAATCGGGGAAGGTGCTTGCACTGGGTTCAACACTGGCCACCCTGATTCTTACCGGCTGGATGTTCGCCATCTATGCGCCGTCTGTCAGTTTTCAGTATGGTGTGGATATTCCCTGGCTGGCGGAAATCGGCAGCCATTTTAAGCTGGGGGCTGACGGCCTGGGAATGCTGATGCTGCTGCTCAATAATCTGATGCTTCCATTTATCGTGGCATCAAGTTTCAGCCGAGATATAAGCCGCACAAAAAATTACCTCACCCTGATCCTGCTGATGCAGGGTGCGATGAATGGCGTTTTCGCTTCACTTGATGGGCTTGTTTTCTATGTGTTCTGGGAACTCGCCCTTCTGCCCATCTACTTCATCGTCCTCAACTGGGGCGAGCGTGAGCGGCGCATCCCCATCACATTCAAATTTTTTATCTATACCCTGGGCGGCAGCCTGCTTATGCTGCTGGCATTCATCTTTCTTTGGATGGGAACAGGGCAACTCAACAGTTTCGATTGGTTTGCACTCACCAATGTCAGTTTATCCGAGGCAGAGCAGGGCTGGGTGTTCTGGGCTTTTTTTCTGGCATTTGCCATAAAAATGCCCGTGTTTCCTTTCCACACCTGGCAGCCTGATACTTACACCATCGCCCCCCCTGAAGGGACTATGCTGCTGAGCGGGATAATGCTTAAAATGGGGATTTACGGCGTGCTGCGCTGGCTGCTGCCGGTGGTGCCTTTGGCCGCCATTCAATGGGGGCCTATTGCTATCGTGCTCTCTGTCATCGGAGTAGTTTATGGGGCGTGGATAGCTATTGGCCAAAGCGACCTGAAACGGATGTTCGCCTATTCTTCCATCGGCCACGTGGGGCTGATTGCAGCCGGGCTTTTCAGCATGAGTGTAACTGGCCTCCAGGGCAGCATGTTCCAGATGCTCAGCCATGGCATCTCAGTGGTGGGCCTATTCCTTTGTGTTCAGATTATTCAGCGCCGCATGGATACCAGGCAGATTTCTTCGCTCGGCGGCATCATCAATTCTGCCCCTGTTTTCGCCGCATTGATGCTGATTGTCGTCCTCGGCAGCATAGGCCTTCCCCTTACAAACGGATTCATCGGCGAGTTTTTGCTGATAAAAGGAATCTTCGAGTATAATCCATATCTCGCCGGCTTTGCAGGGCTCACTGTCATCCTCAGTGCGGTGTATATGCTCAAAAGTTATCAGCGGTCCATTCTCGGTCCTCAAACTCCTGAATTTGCCAAACTCACCCCCAGCGAAGCCATCCCTCTTGTAGGCGTTTGTGTGCTGATTATACTTTTCGGCATTTTCCCGCAGCCAATTCTCGATTTAACTGAGCCTGTGGCGCGCTCTCTCGCTCAAGTTCTCCAAGCCAACATCTTTTCAGCCCTGTAAAAGCTATGAACGCAATCATTCTCCTTGGCATTGGCGGAGTCCTGGTTCTTTTCGCAGGAGCTTTTCAGGTACGGCGGGCAATCCTTCCGCTGACAATACTGGTGCTGCTGGGCGCGCTGACACTGCTGACACTCGACAAGTTTGCGGGCCTCCCCAATTGGTATGCATGGGATAAACTCACAGCCATGCTGGCTTTCGATGGGTATGCCCTTGCTTTCAGCAGCCTGCTGACAGCACTCACGCTCATCATTGCGCTGCTCTGCCATCAGCACTATGCCAGGCATGACAGTAACATCGCCGATATTTATGGGCTGCTGCTGTTCACGCTTGCGGGCGGAATCTGCATGGTCAGTTTTACTGATCTTACCATGCTTTTTGTCGGGCTGGAGATTCTTTCCATCTCCCTTTATATCCTGGCAGGTTCCAGAAAACTCGACCTGCACAGCAATGAGGCGAGCATAAAATACTTTCTGATGGGCAGTTTTGCGACTGGCATGCTGCTGCTGGGCATTGCTCTGATTTATGGCGCAACTGCCACTCAGGGCTTGGTGATAACACCTGGGGGCACATTCAGCTTGCCAGGCATCATGGCCTATGCCAATGCAAATGCAGGCCAAATGCCCTGGATGTTTACGGTGGGCATCTTGCTGATGATAGTGGGGCTGGGTTTCAAAATTTCCGCAGTGCCATTTCACTTCTGGGCACCCGATGTGTATCAGGGCTCTCCTACCCTGGTTACAGCCTTTATGGCAACGGTGGTCAAGGCCGCAGCCATCGGCGGCTTCTACAGGCTGATGGCATTTCTGCCCCACAACCACGATGGAGCCTATTATACCATTTACGCAATGAGCGCCCTTACCATCCTGGTGGGTAACCTGATGGCGATGCGCCAGCGCAGTGCCAAGCGGGTGCTGGCTTACAGCGGCATTGCAAATGCAGGGTATATGCTGGCCATGCTGCTGCTGGCCAGGGACGGCAATACCGCGAGCGCCACCCTATTCTATTACGCCGCTGCCTACGGACTGGCTACCCTGGGGGCTTTTGCGGTAATCATGGCAGTTGAAAGAACGCGCGGCGGGGACCATGCCCCCGATTTCAGGGAACTCAGCCGAACCAATCCGCTGCTGAGCCTTGTACTCACCATCTGCATGCTCAGCCTGGCTGGCATTCCGCCGCTGGCAGGCTTTATTGCCAAATACTACCTGTTTATTGATGCCCTCCGCGGCGACTTGCTGCCCCTGGTGCTGCTGAGCATTGCAGGCAGCCTGATGGGTGTATTCTATTATTTCCGCCTGATGATAGCCGCATATCAATCTTCAGATGAACCAATGGAGCCTATACAGCTTTTCGCCAGCTATCGGGTGGTGCTGGTTGGCATTGCGGTGCTGGTGGTGCTCATCGGGCTGTTGCCTGGCGTGGTGCGGGGCCTGATCAGTTAGCATTTCAAACTATGTTTGCGCAATGAGGGAACTGTATTATGGAGACAACCTGGAAGTGCTGGCAAGGCCCTAAAGAAAAAATGAGGTCTGCTGTAAAAAATAGCCGCGATAAGCAATCCAGGCTTCTCTGAAATCTGCCCAGGCATTAAACATTCCGAGGCAGGGCACCGTTGGCCTGCAAGTCAACTGGCTTTAATGCCCCTGCCATGCCCTCACTGAAAACCCGTGCACTCAATGCATTCAATCTTTTTAAGGAGACTGGAAAAAGTTTCGCCAAGGCGGATACATTTACACTGGGTGCTGCGCTGAGCTATTACACCATATTCAGCATAGCGCCGATACTGTTCATCATCATCACAGTGGCAGGGCTGGTCTATGGCCAGGATGCAACACAGGGCCGCATTTATGGTGAACTTGAAGGTTTTTTGGGTGCCCAGGGTGCAGCTGATGTACAGAACTTGGTGGGAAAAGTTTATGACCCTTCCAAAGGAATACTGGCGACCGTGATTGGTGTGGGGGTGCTGATTTTCGGCGCAACCACCC
>CBDTVD010000024.1:0-12711 GCA_965363965.1 uncultured bacterium | reverse complement strand
GGCACAACAACGAAAACCGACGAGGGCTGTCAGCGTCGACGCGCAGGCTGCGGACCATGAGCTCCACGGCCTCGGGGAGAAACCGGGCAACCATGGCTTGATTGCCCATGATGTTGCGATAAGTACCCGCAGGCAATTCCGCCGATTCAACTTGGTAGGAAGTACCAAACAATTCAGTTGTTTCACCATATGAGTATCCAGCTATCAGGATTTTTTCATTGGCTTCTGCCAATAGAGGCTCGCTGGCGAATTTTCGCCGGATGAAGCTGATGGTGGATTCGATGCTGCGTCCATAGAGCCAAGATACCAGTCCGAGGACAAACATATTCTTGCTGCGGTCAGCATCTTTTGTCCCCATGCCGCTGCCGCTGAGGGCTTCTTTGGTCAGCCGAGTTACAGGAATGGTGCGCAGCAGGTACCCCGACATCAGGTCGGTTTTCAGGGGATTTTCTCCATCTCCATACCCTGCCAGCCTCAGATTTTTATTGTCAAATCCATCCTCATTGGCAATGATTACTCCACCAGGCTTCAGATAGATCAGATTTTTTTTCAGCGCTGCAGCATTCATCACAATCAGTACATCACATTGGTCACCCGGGGTATAAACCTCAGTGCTGGCAAATTGAATCTGAAAACCTGATACGCCAGGCACGGTGCCCGCTGGGGCCCTTATTTCTGCAGGATAATCAGGGAAAGTGCCCAGGTCATTGTGGGCGAATGCTGTGCTTTTTGTAAATTCAGAACCTATCAGCTGAATGCCATCGCCTGAATCGCCGGCAAAACGGATGACAACAGATGACAGTTTACTTGTGAGGGTGGACATTGAAAAACCAAGTGGGGAATGCGGCAGAACTTTTCAACCCCGCCTTTAGCAATTAGTATGCACGGGCATCAATGCCCTGGTAAAAATTGATGTAAGACCGGTTTACCACACGATTACCGCCAGTGGTGGGGTAATTGCCAGTGAAATACCAATCGCCTTTGTGGTCAGGGCAAGCAATATGCAGATTGTCAACGGTTTGAAATATCAGCTCCACTTCAGCTTTTGTATGTTGCCCCCTCAGAATTTCAGCAGATTTTCTGCTGATGTCCTCATCTGAAAAACCATCATATATTTTTTTGACATGGTTGGGTGCGTCGGGATTGGATGCATCTGCCTGGCAAGCAGTGAATATCTCATTCAGCAACTCCTCTCTGCCTGCATCCTTGTGCAGGGCAATGGCAGCTTTGAAACAGACAAATTCACTTAGGCGGCTCATGTCAATCCCGTAGCAATCCGGATACCTTATCTGGGGAGCAGATGAAACGATAACAATTTTTTTGGGCTGCAGTCTGTCCAGAATTCGGAGGATGCTGTTGGCGAGTGTGGTGCCGCGGACAATGGAATCATCAATTACAACAATGGTGTCTGCGCCTTTTTCAACCAATCCATAGGTAGTATCGTACACATGGCTCACCAAGTCACTTCTTGATGCAGAGTTTGTGATGAATGTGCGCAGTTTGGCATCTTTGACCGCAATTTTTTCTGTCCTCGGTTTTCGCTGTAAAATTCTTTCGAGTTCCACGGGGCTGGTTGAACTGGCTGATTGAATGGCTAAAATCTTTTCAGCGTTGTAATGGTCATCCACGGCTTCCATCATGCCCAGAAATGCGACTTCTGCGGTATTTGGGATGTAACTGAAAATCACCTCGTCGAGGTTTTGCTTGCCTACGGTTTGCAGTACCATTGGCGCAATCAGCCTCCCCAGTTCTTTCCGCTCCTGATAAATGGCCCTGTCGGTTCCTCGGCTAAAATAAATGCGCTCGAAACTGCACTGGGTCATTTCACGCTGCGGCACAATGCTTTCCAGGCTTGTGCTTCCATTTTTCTTAATAATAAGAGCATGGCCACGCGGAATTTCTTTTATCTGATGATACTGGATATCCAATGCAGTCTTTATTGGGGGCCGTTCACTGGTGGCAACCACAACCTCATCATCCTCAAAATAAAATGCGGGCCTTATTCCATTGGGGTCTCTGACAACAAAAGCATCGCCATTGCCAATTAAGCCAGCGATGGTGTAACCACCATCAAATGCTGGAACTGCGCTCCGCAGAACTTTACCCAAATCAATCTCACGATTGCTGTCTTGCCTCGACATGGAAACTTCAGCTTCCTTATCAAGGTAGTGGCCAATTTTTTCCATGACGGTTACAGTGTCTGCCCGATTTCGCGGGTGCTGGCCGAGGGCAATCAGCTGGCCGAAAAGTTCCTCGTTATTGGTCAGGTTGAAATTTCCTGCCATCACCAGCGTTTTGGTCATCCAGTTGTTCTGCCGGATGAATGGATGGCAGAACTCAACCCCCTGGCGGGCGAATGTGCCATAACGCAGATGGCCCAGCAGCAATTCAGCTACATATGGTGTCCCTTCAGGGAAAGATTGACTCTCAAGTGAGTCTCCTTCCAAAAAGCCGGCTTCTTTTATTTCTTTTTGAATCTCACCGAAAATGGTTCCTATCGCCGAGGAGCCATACTCCCGCTGCCTATGGATATAAGGATAGCCAGGCAGCGGGTCGATTTTTATGGCAGCAACACCTGCACCGTCTTGCCCGCGGTTGTGCTGCTTTTCCATCAGCAGGTATAACTTGGTCAGGCCATAGAGATAGCTGCCATACTTTTCTTTGTAATAGGAGAGGGGCTTTTTCAGCCGAAGCAGGGCAATGCCGCACTCATGCTTGATGTCATCACTCATTCAGGTGGCGCGCCTCCATAAACGGCGGCAAAGGTAGGCGGGTTCCCATTCAGCCCAATGTTTCATAAGCGGAAGCAATGTCTGCTTTCCCATTATTTTTTCTTTTTTCTTTTTTTTGTTTTTTTACCCTTAGGGTTTTCATCATCGGGCAATTTTACAGTGCTGCTCAGCGGGAGCACGTTTTCTGCAGCCTTCAGGTTTTCAGCATCAATGATTTTTTGTGCTTCAATTGCATCTTTTATCTGTTTTGCGGCCAGTGGAGCATTGGCAGCACGCGCAGCCATGTCCGCAGTCAGGTGCTGATTGTTTTTTGCCATCGGGCTGGCACCGGCCCGCAGCAGAAAACTCACTGCACCAGTGTCTCCCCTGTAGGCTGCGTAAAATAAGGGAGTGAGCCCATCCTTGTCAGGAATGTCAAGGCCTGCCGGGTTGTCGAGGGCTTTCCACAAAGGCAATTCTCCGGTTTGAATGGCGAAAGAAAGAGGACTTCGCCCTCGAATGTCGAGGTCGGTCTGGGAAACGTTTAGGCGTTTTGCGATATTCACCATTTCTGGGTTGCCTCCTCGGGCAGCGAAATGCATCAAACTTTGGCCATCAATGGATTTCAGCATCGGGTTGGCCCCATGTGTGATCAGCATGCTGACAACTGAAGTGTCGCCGATAAGCGCGGCCATATGCAATGGGCTTTGCCCAAGTTCATTTTGTGCATCGACGTCTGCTCCTGCAGCTAACAGCTTGGCCAAGGCATCACTCTGCATGCTCAAAATTGCGACATGCAATGGCGTATTGCCCTCCAGGTTCCGAGAATTGAGGCCAGCCTTTTGCGAAATCAGGCGGTCAACGGCAAATGCGTGCCCATTCTGGGCCGCTAAATGGAGTGGAGTGTTGCCATCAACATCTCTGACAAGTGGGTTTGCGCCCCTTTTCAGCAGGTCAGCCAAAGCCGAATCCTGACCATATTGGGCTGCAAAATGCAATGGTGCTGAACCAGATGCATTCGGTGAATCGAGCTGGGCTGTGCTGACGAGTTTTTTATAAGTTGCAAGATCCCCCTTACGCAATGCATCGGCCAGCGGGTTTTTTTGAGCAGCTGCATGGTAAGCTGTCAGGCTGAAGATGACCCACAGCGAGAGGCGAGAAAAATGCCTGAAAGAAAATTTATTCATGGGGTTTGTGCGGCGGATTGGCAAGCAGTTCATCAATCAGTTCATCAAGGTTGCATGTCGCAATGCTGGATGCAGAGTCACTCATGGCATAAGGCAAGATAAGTGTGCGGCCGTGGACAAGCCCCCCGCAGCTGTAAACCACATTTGGCACATAGCCCTCGCGCTCGGTTTCACTTGGTGAAAGCAAAGGTTCGGGCAGCCGCCCGATAATTTTGGTAGGGTCTTCAAGGTCCAGCAGAATGGCACTGATGCAGTACTTCCGCATAGGCCCAACCCCATGGCTCAACAGCAGCCAGCCTCTATCAGTTTCTATGGGTGAGCCGCAGTTGCCCAGCTGCACCATTTCCCAGGGGTAATAGGGTTCCAGCAATAGCTGCTTGTGATGCCAGAATTCGATCATGTCACTAAACATGATATAGATATTTTCACCGTCCTGCCGGCTGATCATGGCATACTGCCCATTGATTTTGCGGGGGAAAAGTGCCATGCCTTTGTTCTGCACTTCAGGGCCATTAAGGGTTGAAATGCTCATCAGCAGGAAATCGCGAGTCTCAAGGAGCTGCGGAAATGTTACCCGGCCGTTGTAAGCGGTGTAGGTAGCATAATATTTAATGGTGCCATCATCCTCACGGAACTCAACAAAGCGCGCATCTTCAATTCCATTGGTCTCATTGGGGCCAAGCGGAAATATGATGCGGGCAGAAAGCGGGAGGTCCTCTGAAAACAGCAGATCGTAGTTGTTGAGTGCAAGCTGGACCATGCCGGTGGCGGTGTTTTCAGCTTGGCCATCCCTGTGAAAATTGATGGTGAGTTTGACGGCTTTTTCCAGCGCTTCAAGGTCAAACGGATCGTCCAGCATGCTCATCACCTCTTCGCTGAAAGTATTTAGCAATTCGAGTTCGTAAAGCTTGCTCTCAAAAGTGATTTTATGATATCGCGGATTTGTAACCACCTGCGGGCTGGTGATAAAACGGCTGCTGGTGCGCATCACAATGTCACCAGCATCGGTTATTACCCCGGTGCGAAAAACAATAGAGCTGATGTGCCCTTCGCCTGTTGCTCTCAGGCTCATGATAAATCGCCTTTCACCTGGCCCCATCCCGCTTTGGTCAGGGTGCCATACCATTGATGGGTTGAAGAGTGCAGCTGCTTCCATGCTGTACTCGCTGGTGAAATAGGCACCAATCAATTTTTGGCGTTCAATCGAGTATCCTTTTCTGACAGGGTGGGTCAGGTTCAGGTCGTGGAACCGCTTTAAAAAGTAATCTTCAATTCTGGAATGCCGAGAACTGAAACTGCCCATCACTTCATCCAATCCTTTTGTAACCTCTTCTTCAGTCAAGGTGTCAATTCGGCGAAGGATTCGCTGTACCCTTCTGGCATTTCCGGGTTCAAAGGGCCTGAAAAAAACGCGGCTGCTATCGGGCTTAATGAGGATGCCCGTACGCTTGAGGATCATAGTTGGATGATGAGGGAGGTTGGCCTTTAGCAGGGCAAAGTCAATCTATTGCCTGTGCAGCCAGTTCAGGCTGCAAAGTTGCCTGTGCCCGCCCGAAAGCCAAGCCATGCTGGTAAATTTTTGACAGGGCCATCAGCCAAGCCAGCGAACTTTCTGCTCCGCAGTTGGCATTCAGCCTGTCGGCGTGTAAGGCATCTCGGCATGCACCGGTTTTTAAATCTACCAGGCATTCACCGATGGAATTGTTGCCCAAAAACCATCCAAAAGCCACCGATGCAGCTTTACTCCACTGGCTTTCCTGCGTAAGTTTCCAGCACTCAAGGGCAAGCAAAACTGCCCCCGCTGCCTCAAGCGGCTGTTGGTCGAATTTGGCTTTGGGCGCCCCCTTTATCCAAAAGCCATTGCTGCCGACAGGCTCAAAATATCCCTCAGTGCTTGTCTGATTTTCAAATAGCCAGGCCGACATCCTCAAGCCAGCCTCTGTCATGCTGTTGTTTTTGAGTGCCTGACCGCCGCGAATAAAGGCCAAGGCGATGCTGGCATTGTCATAACTCAGGCTTTCTTCAATCCAGGGCCAGTCAGGTTTTGATACCTGCTGATAAATCGACATCAGTTTGGATGCCTGTCCTTCAGCAAATTCCCTCAAAAGCCGATGGCCGGGGAATTTTTGGAGGTACTTGCCTAATCCCATCAAGATGAATGCCCAGCTTCTGGGGCTTGTCAGGCCATCAAGGTTCAGGCACAATTCCAGAATGCGCTCGTATGCCCACGGGTGGCATTCGGTTCCAACTTCGCTTGCCATCAATTCTCCCAGGGCCCATATCGTCCTTCCCTGGCAGTCATCGCTTCCTGCATCATCCAGCCAATCCCTGTTGAATGCCATAAAATTCCGCATCAGCTTTAGGTCAGGGTTCCAGGCATAGTTCAGCCAGGCGATGTATTTCAGCCTCAACGATTTTATTTGGCTGTGGCCAGGATATAGCTGTTCAAGCCATACACTGGCAATCAGGGCGCGGGCATTGTCGTCCGTGCAATAGCCGTCAGCATATCGCGGAAAAGAATGGGTTGCATGCTGAAAGATGCCAGCATGGTCTGTCATGTTAATCAGGTGTCGCAAAATGATGGGCGGCGGGTTAAGGGCTGAATAGCTGCTGGAAATTCTGCGCTGCAGCAGTTGGCTGTGCTGCTTGTCCAGCTCGGCTTGCTGAAAACTATCCTGATAATGCTCCATTACGCGCGGCCAAATAAACTTCCGCCCCGCCTCATATGCTCGCAGTGCCATGGCTTCCCGCTCTTCCGGATAATCAAGCAGGTGGATTAACGCTTCGCCAATTGCATCGCTGTCATTAAAGGGGACAAGGATTCCCCTGTTATCTGCCAGCAGTTCCGTTGCATGGTAATAAGGTGTGCTGATAACCGGTTTGCCAGACCCGAATGTGTAGGCAAGGGTTCCGCTTGTAATTTGGGCTTGGTTGCCATAAGGCGTTATATACACATCAGCCGATGCGATATACTGTTTCAGCTCTGCCATATCCACAAAGCGATTAATCCAAATGATGTAATCTTCAACACCCAATTCTTTGCTGAGTGCCACCAGCCCCTCCCTATATTTCTCGCCCTCATGCCGGATGAGGTTGGGGTGTGTTACGCCGACCACCACATAACGCGCCGACTTATGGTTTTCGACTATGCGGGGCAGGGCCCGAATAACATTTTCAATCCCTTTGTTGGGGGAAATTAGTCCGAAGGTCAGCAGCACTTCAAAATTCTCCAGCCCCAGCGCAGTTTTATGCACAATGCTTTCCAAAAAGGGAATATCAGGGATTCCATGGGGCACCACATCAATTATCAAATCTTCAACCTGATAAATATCCCTCAGCATTTGCCGGCCCAAGTCTGCCATCACAACCAGCCGGCTGCTGCGCAGGGCAAGCTGCCTGATTATCTGGCGCTGTTTCTCACTGGGGTGCTCCAGCACAGTGTGCAATGTGGTGATGATGGGTGCCTTGAGCGCTGAAATAAGATCAAGAAGATATTCCCCTGAGTCTCCGCCATAAATTCCGTACTCATGCTGCAGGCAAACCACTTGTGGATTCTGAAGATTAATAAAGTCGGCAGCAGCACGGTATCCCTCACGTTTCTGCTCGGCAAACTCATATCGGACTTCATATGGATAGTCATAACCTTCCTCAATATCTGTAACTGCCACCACAAAGGCTTCACTGTCAGGGTATCGGCGCTTATATTGGGTATAAAGATCTTTAGTGAACGTGGCTATGCCGCACTTGCGCGGAGAATAATCGCCAAGAAAAGCGACTCGTTTTACTTTGGATTCAATCTGGTTCACAATATGCCGAAATTAAGGGACATTGATAATACAACGCGATTCAGCCAAAGGTTGATGGAGGGGCAAAAGCGGCCAAAACAATTGACCCTTTCAAAACCTTTATAAGCCGAAACCGAAACCAATTACAGCTATGAAAATCGAAAACCTCCACGAACTTCTCGTCCATGAACTTGAAGACCTCTACAGCGCCGAACATCAACTTTTGAAAGCACTGCCTAAGCTGGCGAAAGCCGCCACCAGCGGAAAACTGAAAAAAGCATTTGAAAGCCACCTGCTTGAAACTGAAAACCACGTTACAAGGCTGAAAGAGTGTTTCAGCCTGCTGAATGAGCGTCCGCGGCGCCACAAATGCAAGGCCATGGAAGGCCTGATTGCAGAAGGCCAAGAAACCATGGACCTGGATGCTACACCTGAAGTGATGGATGCTGCACTTATTGGCAGTGCACAGCGCTGCGAGCACTATGAAATTGCAGCCTATGGAACAGCACGCACCTTCGCTGAAACCTGTGGGTATAAAGAAGTTGCCCAACTGCTTAAATCAACGCTTGATGAAGAAAAGGCAGCAGATGAAAAACTGACCCAAATTGCTGACCCTAAAGTAAATGTGAAGGCCACCGAGCCCAGCATGGCATAACAAATTTGCTGATATTATAATTTGCCCTTGCACCATGAAAAAACATGGTGCAAGGGCCTTTTTTTGCAGCCTGCACACCTGCACCAAAAATTGAACAACGCTTAAAAAGCAATCTATTGAAGAGTGGACTGAATCCAGTACTTATTTTTGCCCATCAAACATTCATGAAACAGCCAGCCCGCAATCAGCCTTCAGGCAATCGCCAAAGCACGTATGTCAAATCCGCTGGAGCAAGGCCGGGTGCGGCTTCAAGGGCAAAGCAACCTGCTCGCCGTGGTTTTCTGCCTGAAGAAAAGGTGCTGCCTTTGGGAATAAAAAATTACAGGCTTCTGCTGATTTCCCTGGCATTAGTGGTGGTGGGCTTTATCTGCATGTCAGGCAAGGAAGACCTTTACAGTTTCACCAAGATCACCCTCTCGGTAATTTTTATCCTGGGCGGATATGGGCTGGCTGCCTATGCCATTTTAAGTGCAAAGCCTGAGGTCGCCCCTGAACCGGAGAACGATCAGCCCGGCGCATGACGCTTGGCGAGGAAGGCGGAATCCTTTTGGTCAACAAACCGCATGGATGGAGCAGTTTTGATGCTGTAAAAAAAATTCGGAGCGGCACGGGCCTCAAGTTGGGGCATGCTGGTACACTTGACCCACTTGCATCAGGCTTGCTGGTGCTGGCAGCTGGAAAGGCGACAAAAAAAATTGATGAAATTCAGGCTGGCGAAAAAACATATGTCGGCAGTTTCTGCCTTGGCGGAACAACTGAAAGCCATGACCTGGAGCATGAAATTATTCCCTGGCCCCATCAATTTGAAATTCCTGCAGCAGAGCAAATCGAGCAGGCTGCAAAGCAGCTGACCGGCAGGCTCAGCCAAATCCCACCGATTCACTCAGCTATCAAAATCGGAGGAAAAAGGGCATATAAAATGGCCAGGAAGGGTGTTGAGATGACAATCATGCCCAGGGAAATAGAGGTGCGGCAATTCAAAGTTGAGTGCTATTGCTGGCCCTTTATCCACTTCACCATCCAGTGCACCAAGGGCACCTATATTAGGGCATTGGCGCGAGACATTGGGGAATTATTGGGCACTGGGGGCTTTTTAGCCGGTTTATGCAGAACCCAGGTTGGCCCTTATAAGCTGGCCGATGCTTTGCCTCCGGCACAAGTAATAGCAGCAAACAAGGCCACCTTTTCACCGCCCGCACCTTAAGTTTGCAACACAAGGGGGGTGGCAGGCGTTAACCGTCCGTCAGCAGCATGGCAACTCAACCTATTCGTTTTCTTCTTTTCTTATCATGAATCAAGCCCCGGGTATCGCCAGCCGAAATGGAACAAGGCTTAAGGAGGAAGAGTATATTGAATTGATGCGGGCGCGAGATCGCAAAGGCCTTGAAGGCCTGTATCAGCATTATTCAGGGGCACTCTATGGTGTCATTTATTCCATTGTGCAGCATGCCGCCATAGCCGAAGACCTGCTGCAAGAGGCCTTTGTGAAAATCTGGCAGAATTTCGCCAGCTATGATGAATCAAAGGGCAGGCTCTACACCTGGATGCTGAACATCGCCCGTAATCAAGCCATAGATAAAGCCAGGACAGGAAAATTTGCTGCAGAACAAAAAATCCAAGATATATCCAAACTCGTAAATAATCTTGATGCACACCAGCATGAAGAACTCCAGCCTGCACATATCGGCCTCAAGCAGATTGTGGATGGCCTTCGGCCTGAACAGAAAGTTTTAGTCGATTTGATTTACTTTTTGGGATTCAGCCAAAGTGAGGCAGCAGCTCACTTAAACATACCGCTCGGGACCGTTAAAACACGGATCCGGGCTGCCATGGGCGAATTAAGAAAACTCTTCAGCGTTGGCAAGCAGCAGCACAACGGGTTATGAACAGCGAAAAATACATTACTTCAGGGCTATTGGAGCTATACTTGGCTGGGCAGTTGTCTGCCCAGGAAGCAGCGGAAGTGGAGGCCGCCTGCCGGCAATTTCCCGCTGTGCAGGCTGAACTGGTGGCCATGGAAAATGCCCTGCTCGAATATCAGGAAGCCCATGCCATAAAAGGAGTGCCCAACAAACTTGGCGCTATTCTCTCGAAAATAGACGAGATTGAAAATGCTGAGCGAATTGAAAAAGAAGAAGCTGAAAGAAGAAAACTGGCATCAGCTACAGTCAAGAAGCCTTCGCGAAATTTCAGCGGGCTCCGCATGGCTGTCGTGCTCGCCATCAGTTTTCTGGCAGCGAGTGTCTTTTTAAATGTTTATCTGTGGGAAAGGCTCAGGCAGGCCCGATATGAAATAGACAGCAATGGCAACTCGCTTCGTCAGCGGATTCAAAACATGGTCGTCCTCAAGGATAGCCTAAATGCTTACAAGCAAAGCGTGGCTTTTTATGAAGACCCCAACGCTGAAGCGGTTTACCTGAATGAACCTGAAGGAAAACAGGATGCCCGTGTACTTGTACTGTGGAATCCTAAAGATCAGTCTGTAAAACTCAAGGCTGTCCATTTGCCCCCGCCGCCTGCAGGCAAACAATATCAGCTGTGGGCATTGCAGGATGGCAAACCCATTGATGCCGGCGTATTTGATTATGCCGAGGCCATTGCTGCGCTCGAGCCTATGAAATCCATAAGCCAGGCCCAGGCATTTGCCATAAGTGTCGAGGATGTGGGCGGGGCAGCTGTTCCATCAATGGAAACCATTGTTGTGATGGGCAAGGTAACGGGATAAAGGAATTTTCTGCTGCCTGCCTCCATTTAAAAACCAGTCGGGGGAAAGGTGGGTAATCACCACTCAATTTTGTACCTTTGCGGCGGGGTAAGCCCTGTACGACCAGCTCCTGCTTTGGTGCCCAGGATAGGAATATAGCAAGTTCCGGGTGGTTGAGCGGTGCGATACAGGTAGCTTACCCTTTTTCATTTCTTTCCCTTCAGGACAAGCCCCCTTTTCATGAAATTTTTCGCTGATACAGCAAACCTCAAAGCCATCCAGGAGATTAACGCCCTTGGGCTTTGCGATGGAGTTACCACCAACCCCAGCCTGATGGCGAAAGAGGGCATTAAGGGGCAAACGGCCGTAATGGAACACTATGCTGCCATTGCTGAAGAAATGGACGGCGATGTGAGTGCCGAGGTGATTGCAGTAACCTATGAAGAAATGATGGCCGAAGGCCGTGCCCTCGCTGAAATTGCAGACAATATCGTTGTCAAAATTCCCATGATAAAAGATGGCATCAGGGCAATCAGGGCATTGGCTGAAGAGGGCATTCGCACCAATTGCACCCTGATTTTTTCTGCTGGGCAGGCTCTGCTGGCGGCTAAAGCGGGTGCTTCGTTTGTGTCACCCTTTGTGGGGCGAATAGATGATATCAGCGGCGATGGCCTGCAGCTTATAGAGCAGATTCGCACCATCTTCGATAATTATGAATTTGATTGCGAAATTCTGGCAGCAAGCGTGCGGCACCCCCTCCACATTATTCAATGTGCTGAAATAGGGGCGGACATTGTAACCTGCCCTCCTTCAGTGATAATGCAATTGCTCAATCATCCCCTGACAGACAGAGGGCTTGAGCAGTTTTTGGCTGACCACAAAAAGGTCAACGCATAATTTTAGGCCTGCGGGGCTGCATATAGAGTCAGAGAGATCTAAATTTCCAAATGGTTTCTCTCTTTGGATCCAGGTTTCCGAATATGGAGGAAGACAGTTCTTATGGAAAAAATGATCATCCATGCACATCATTCTGGATAATATCCGCTCGGGGCAGAATGTGGGCTCTTTATTTCGTTCTGCTGATACTTTCGCAGCAGAATCCATTCACCTCTGCGGCATCACACCTATACCGCCCCACAGAGATATTCTGAAAACTGCACTCGGGGCGACAGAATCAGTAAGTTGGAGGCATTGGCCAGCTATAGAGGCCTGCCTGCAAGAACTGAAAAATGCCGGTTGCACCCTTATTGCCGTTGAACAGACACCAGATGCCAAGTTCCTTCACCATTTTGATTGGCCGCAGAACTGTGCAATTATCCTGGGAAATGAACTTGAGGGGGTTTCGGCCCATGCCCTTGCATTGTGTGATATGGCCGTGCAAATTCCGCAAAGCGGCATCAAGCACTCATTGAATGTTGCTGTGGCTGGGGGCATCACCATGTGGAGCGCATGGGTGGCTTCATTTAAATAAAAAGCCCCTGAATCAATGAAGAATCAGGGGCCATGTTTTAAGTTCTAATGGTCAACTGGAACTTCAGCGGCCTCTGCGCCCAGCGGGTTTGTTGAAGCCCATTGGTTCCTGCTTGACAGGGGTGGTGGAAGGTGTCTCGATAAAGTTATCGTTATCCTGCATGGTTGGGTCGATGATTTTGTCATCAATGATTTCGAG
>CBDTVD010000023.1:0-12724 GCA_965363965.1 uncultured bacterium | reverse complement strand
GTAGGTGCGATAGAGCAGGAATTTCTTGATACTCAAAACGCGAAAGTGAGGCCGGCCTGGAGTGAAATGATGCTGGCCTTGATGGAGGTGATGTAATCCTGCAGGGGCTGCAGATCGTTTCCGGCGGCAGCGTCGGTGAGTGGGGTGCTTGCTGCGGCATCGCCTTCAAATTTCATTTGCGCCCAATTGAGGCCGAGGGACAATCGAGTTTTGCCTGGCCCATATTCAGCTCCGATGCCGATGGTGGGGCCAAAGCCGCTGAGCGTGCGGCTGCCCTCAGTTGATTTTTGCATGTTTGCCCCAACGTTGTACCCCTGCTGTTCCCTGAGGGTATTGAGTTTTTCGGCGGTGTAGAGGCCTTTGTATCCTTCTGCGATGACTAAATCGGTGTTGGGGCCATCGGGGTCATAATAGAATTTGGTTTCTGGGTTGCTGGGGTCATAGGTTGTGCCGATTCCATAAGTAAAGTTTCCGCTGGTGGTGCCTTTGACGGACATGCTTGAAACCTGGATGCCAGGGCGGATGACGAGTGCGAGCGAAGAATCGAGGTAAATGCGCCAGGCGAGGGTGATGGGGATGGAGAGCACCGACATTTTGCCATCGAAAGTGAGGTTTCCGGTGTTTATGCTCTGCTGATAGCTGAAAGCATCAGCGGGGGTTTCTCGGCGATATTTTGCGGTGAAAGGGCTGGCCGACATGGCATAAGTGAAGCTGGAATATCCCAAGCCGGCACCAATGCCGAAGCGGGCTTGAGTGTCGAAGAAATACTCTGCTCGCAGTCCTGCGCCGAGGCCAGCACCCCTGAAAGAGAGGCCAGCGAACTCGGTGGCGTTTACCACAGGGGAAGGCTGGGGATAAAAGCTGCCAAAGTTTCCAAAGCTGGTGGTGGCAGAGGGGCTGGAGAAGGTGAGCATTGGTGAGAGATAGAATTTCGGCTTTGGTGGCAGGCAGCCATTGTATTTTGGGTCGCCAGCCATGTTAGGGCACTTATCTCTATCGTTGGGGACCATGTCGCCGTCATCGTCATTCATCACGGCTGTACTGACGTTTTTTACCTCGATGCCCGCGATTTTCAAAGGATACTTGCCGATGGCGGGCACGGTGAAGTTGATGGTGAGTATTTCCTGGGCAGTCGAGCGGAGCATGAACCCATCGGCATCAGTACCCTGCAGGGCTTTATAGATGATGATGCGCAGGATGCCTTTTGACAGGTCGGTAACATCGAGCATAGTGTTGGTGAGGCTGACATTGACCCCATTGGGGAATGATTGCCGCACAAGGGCGATGTATTGGTCAACTTCCATCAGCTGGGGGTCGGCGGATTCGCCTAAAGCGGGGAGATCATTGCCGACCATTGCTTTTGGGGCGAACATGGATTTATACAGGGCAATCTGACGGTCGGCATACTTGGACTCGCCGAGTTCAGAAAGGCCAACGGTATTGAGGTAGATTTTAACCAGGCTGTCGGAGTGGGCGAAGAGGGTGTAATATTCTTTTTGGCGCGTTTGTGCAGCGGCAGAAACCATTAACCCGAAGGTGAGGGCAAGAAGAAGCGAAATTTTTTTCATGGCCCTGGACTATTTGATGACAAAGGTGGAAACTGAGAACTGCTGGCCGGCGACACACCTGAGCAAGTAAAGGCCTGGGGGCAAACTGGGCGGCAGGGGTATAGACATGTTATGGGCGAGTGCCATGCTGGTTTTCATGATTATTTGCCCATTGGCGGTGAGGATGCTGAATTCAGCCCCCTGGCCGATGAATTTGTCAGCCAGCAAATTGAGGCGATGATCAATGATGGGGTTGGGAGCAATGCCAATGGCAAAGCTGCCTGGTTTTGCCAGGGCGGTGGGGTAATTGTGATAGCTGCGCGTCCAGCATGCATCCTCATCATAAAATCTTTTGGTTTCTACCCAGTACACCCTGCCAGTGGCGATGCCGGTTTCCAGGTAGAGCAGCTGGGTGGTTTCGCCAGGGAGAGGAGTTGAGCGGCCATTGCCGAGGTCATCAAATCCCCATTGATATGCGACAGCATTGGCATCGGTACAAATGAGGGTAAGGGCGCCGGGTTTTGCTTTCCTGGGAATCTCCTCTATTTTTTGGTCGTCATAAGCGTAATCATTGGATACGTTTACTGTAACGATTGTTGTATCGGCGCAGCCAGTGTTTGGGTTGGTGGCGATGGCCAGGATGGTGTTTACGGTATTGGCAAACTCGAAATAGGCAGTGGTGAAAGTGGTGTCAAATTTCGAGAGATAAACGCCTGGGGAGTTGGTGAACCAGGAATAATCTATGCCAGGCTCGATTTGGTCAAAATAGAAAGGTACGCCGTTTTGGTTGCTGCAGACTGTGCGCACAGGATTGTCGACTTTCGGGGCAAAAGGTATGTGGGCGGTGTCTATGGTGTAGGTGGCCATTACAGCGTCGGTGCCGATGCAATCGCCGGATGTTACGGTTCGGCGGAAGGTGGTCGGCTGGCTGATGGGGCCAGGGCTGAAAGATTCTTTGGTTTCTTTATCGAGCGGAGTCCAGGGGCCGCTGCCAATGCGATATTCCCACTGGTATTGATAGACACCGTTTCCGCCGGTTATGGTCTGGCTGCTGGTTATGGGGGCAGGTGCATCTCCTCGGCAGACATAGGGGGTAGCTGAGGCAATGTTATACCCTTTCAGCTGGGGCTGGATGATGATTCGGATGGTGTTGCTGGTGCTGTTTTGATTGCCATCGCACTCGCCTGAGCGGACAATCCGGCGGTAATACATGGTAGAAGTGAGGGCGGGGACGGTATAGGTTTCCTGGGTTGCGCCGGGGATTTTGGTGAAAGCGGTGCCGTCGGGGCTTGATTCCCATTCATACATGTAGGTTCCATTTCCGCCTTTGAGTTTTTGTCCGCTGCCGGAGACGATTGGGTTTTTAGGAGCCTGGCCAGCGCAGATGGATTGGTCGCCCTGGAGGATGTTGAATTGGATGGAAGGCCATACTTTCACCTCGACTGTGTTGCTGACGAGTCCCTCGGTGCCGGCGCAGGGGCCGCCCTCAGTGATGCGCTGGAATTGGTGGGTGGCGGCAGAATCGAGTACGCCAGGCTGGTAATTGTCCTTGGTGGCGCCTGGGATGGGTGTCCAATCTTTGGCCCCTTTGATGCGGGTTTCCCACCGATAGGTGTAGGGATAAGTTTTAGAATCGCCGCCTTTGACTGCTGTTTTAACCGTTATGGCTTTGGGTGCCTGCCCTTTGCAGATGACGTCGTCCCCTTGAATTTCGCCATCCTCAAGTTTGGGGAGTACGATTACTTCAAGGGTGTTGCTGGTGGATTTCTCTGCGCCTGCGCAGGGGCCTTTTGATACGATCCGGCGATAATAGACGGTGGAAGTGAGTTTTCCTGGGGTAAAATCTTTTTTGGCATTGTTCAGGCTTGTCCAGTTGGTTTTGCCGTCGGGGCTGGATTCCCAGATGAAGGAAGGGTTGCCGCTGCCGCCGTCCGGGTCTGTAGTGGTGGGCATGTCGGGCACCTGATTGTAGCAGATGGTGGTGGTGAATTTTTTGCTGGATGAGGTGCCGAAGTAAAGCTCGTTGTTGGTTATGGCATCATAAACAACCACCTGGATTGGGGCACTGAAATCCTCGCATGGGGCGCTTTCGACTTTTCGGCGGTACCAGGTGGAGGTTGTCAGTTTTCCGGGATCATAGTCAATGGAGGTGGCGTTGGGGATATCGGTGTAGGGGCCATTTTCAGCGAGGCTTGATTGCCACTTGTATTTCGGGGTGGCACTGGCAATGTTGCCGCCGACTGGGGTTGAGCCGAGGATTTTGTCGGCATCCTGGCCGAGGCAAATGGGGTCAGGTGCTGTGAGGGTTTTTTTGGTTATGACTGGCAGTACAATTACCTCAACAGCGTTGCTGGTTGAGATGCAAGGCCCACTGGTGACCACTCGCCTGTAAAAACCCGATTTGGTTTGTGGGCCGAATGGAAAAGTTTCGGTTTTGATTTTGGAGGCCATGAAGTTGCTACCATTTGTGCTGCTATCCCATTGATAGGCATAGGTGCCGGTGCCGTTTTGCACCTTGCCTGTAACCAGGGCGTCAGGAGTTTGGCCGCTGCAGATTGTGAAGACGGTAACTGGTTTGGAATTGACTGTCCATGAAAGGTCGTTTTTTGTAGGGGCTGTAACAACTGACACTGTAACGGTATCGCTGAATGCCCTGCAAGTTGCCGTGATATACTCGCGGCGAAAGAGGGTGGTTTTGGTCAGCAGGCCAGGGGTATAGTTTTGGCTGGTGGCGCCTGAGATGTTTTTAAAATTGACATTGGCAGAATCGGTGCTTTGCCACTGATAAGAGACGAAAGTGCCGCCGCCTTTTGGCGCAGAGCCTGTTATCTGCCCATAAAGTTCATCGGAGCAGGTGGTGCCTGACTTGCTGAGGGTGTTGGAGTTGATGGCGGGATTGAAGGTAATGGTGGCAGTGGTGCTGCTGATATCCTGACAGAATCCGCTGATGACAATCCGCCTGTATTCAATGACGCTGTCGGAATTGGATTTATTGACGAGGCTTGGGGGAGTGAAACCGGCTGAATTGGCGCTGGCGATGTCGGTCCAGTTGGCGGCTTTGGTGTTTTTTCGCTGCCACTGATAGGATTTTGCGGCGACCCCGCCAGAGGCCGTGCCGACTGTGAGTGCCTTGGGTGACTCGCCGCTGCATAGCGTCTGATCATTGCTGACTGTATTGCCTGTTATTGCAGGGGTGATGGTGATTGTCAGTGAGCTGGTGGTATTGGTGAGGCTGGGGCAGCCCTTTGAGGAAAGTGTACGCCGGAAATCGGTGGTCTTGGTGATGGTGCGGCTGCTGAGGTTTTGAAAGGTGTCGGCGGCGAGGTGGCTCCAGTTGCCACCATCGTTGAATTCCCAATAGTATGTTCGGGTGCCTGAGCCGCCGGTGCCGGCTGAGCCAGTGATGCTGATGTTTGCGCTGCCGCAAAAGCCAGTGGTGGTGGCTGAGATGGTGTTGTTATCAATCAATTGCGCCACGGTGATGGCGAGGTTGGTGGCCACTGACACCTCGCAGCGGGGGTCGCCACTTGACCTTGCTTTTATATTATAGGTAGCGGAAAAAGAACTGGAGGTGGTACTGTTGAGCACGCCAGTTTCAAGGGTTATTCCATTTGCTTTTCCGGGGGCACTGCTTATCAGCGTGGTACCATTATATAGATAGTATGTAAAGTTGGGCGAAGTGGCGCCCGAAAGGACGAACTGGGCCTTTCCGCCTGAGCAGGGGCTGGAATAGGAGGTGAGTGCAGCAGCAGAATCGAGATTTCGGCCAACGTAGAATTTGAAGGACTGGCTGTATGCAGTGCCTGCAATGACGCCACCATCCAGCGAATCAATCTTCAGCCGAATTAAATAGGGGGTGCCGCCTTTGTAGGGCGAATTGTTGGCCCTGGGATTTACGATGGAATCCGCTGCAGTTACCCATACAGGGGTATTTTTTGCGACTGAATACTGCCAGGCATAGGCAAAAGTGGAGCAGTGCGCGGCGGGATAAGAAAAGGTGATGGTTTCAGCGTTGCAGATGGAATCTGCATTGGAAAAACTGCTGTTTCCCTTTTTTGCCGTGATGGTTGGATTATTGGGAAGGACACATTGGCCCAGGGCATTTGCTGAAATCAGGATGGCAGCAATAAACGGGAGAGTGCCCCTTAAAAATTTTGTCATACGGGAGGTGTACCTATGAAAAGCTGGACAAACATACGCGTGATTTGGTCAATGGCGTATGCATGGCAAAAATTTTTCAATGTATTGGGCTTGAAAACGATAGGCGCCATCAATGGACGCGAAAATTGTTAAAAGCTGAAAAACTCTGCATGGCCAATTTGGACTGAGACAAGGGCAAAAAAAAGCCCCGGCATCCTTTTTAAAGAAGCCAGGGCTGGCAGAATTTTTCGCCGATTCCTATATTATTTATGCCCTATCGGGTCGGGGTCGCCATCGGGGTCAGCGGTAACGAATCCATCTGTGCGAGGTTTTCCGTTTGTGATGAGGAGAATGCCGGCGAGGTGAGGCGCAGCCATTGAAGTGCCGCTGAGGTCGCCATATTTACCGCCGAGGATGGTGGATTTGATGGTTACCCCAGGCTCGCAATAATCCAGGGGGGGCTCACCATAATTGCTGAAGCTGGCGAATTTATCATTTTTATCAAAAGCCGAGACAGTGTATATGTTGGTACCGTTTGCGCGGGCAGGTGAAAAGTTGATGGCATTTTTTGAACTGTTGCCTGCTGCCAGAGAAACGAAAATACCTTTCCGCCCCATGCCTTTAACAGCGTCGTCAAGGGATTGATAAACTCCGCCGGAGAGGCTGAGGTTGGCGGCATTTCCAGCTGAGCCCGTATAGGTAACGTAGTCAACGCCCTGAACCACTCCGCTGAGGGTGCCGCTGCCATCTTTATTGAGGACTTTGACGGCGACCAGCGTGGCATCGTAAGCGACGCCTATCACGCCGATGTCATTGTTTTTTGCACCTACAATTCCGGCGACGTGGGTGCCATGGCCATTGTCATCGTTGGCAGAGCTGCTGCCGGTGAAGGAGCGGCTGCGGAATTTATCAACATCCAAATCGGGATGATCGAATTCGATGCCGGTGTCTATTATCCAGGCGACTTTGCCTTTTCCGCTCCCACTGCCTGTGCGCATCACGCCCCAGGGTGTAACCTGTGCAGGCTGAGAGGGCGGGGGGCTGCCACCGCCCAGCAATCCGCCGAGAAATGGAGCATAACCGATGATTCTGTCAGACTCGACATATTGAACCATAGGATTTGTTTCCAATTTTTCAGCTTGGTCGGCAGACATCGTGGCTACAAAGCCAGTGAGTGCCGCACCGAAGGTCTGGGTTTGGGAAATGAGTGGGATGTTGAGGCTGCCCAGCAATCCATTTGATATGGATTGCACATTGGCCATCAATTCATCATAGGTGGAACCGGAGACGGAGCGGTGCACAGAATCATTGAGGACGACAATAAATTTGTCTTTGAGGACTGTTTCGGCGAGTTCGCCAACCAGGTCGCTGGCTGTGGCACCGCCGCCGATGGGGTCAGGATCGGGCTGATCGGTTTTTTTGCACTTGGATCCGGCCAAGAGCAGGAAACCTGCAATGGCAAGAACAGGGAAGGAGAGTTTCTTCATTATTTGACTGATTTTAAAGGGGGTAACTGCCTGTGCAGGCAAATTGTTTTGGACTTTGCATTTGTAACCTGCCAATCACCCTGAAAGAGGTGGAGATTCTATCCAGCCCTGCTGGCAGACTTATAGGTGGTGCACTGGAATGAGTGCCTGAATGGGACTCAAAAACATCTGGAAGAAAAAAAGTGAAATTGATTTCACAGGAAACATCTGGGTGCCTTACCTTTGCGCTTCCAAAACTGAAGGGTACCCCCCTGAGCGGGAGAATAATCCCCCGATAAAATTGGAAAATAAAAGGGCCAAAATGGCCACCTCTGCATAAAATAAATGAAGCAGCCAGAAGTAGGCGACCTGAACCTGAGGGAACTCGGGGAGGCGATAAAAGACAAGGAACTTGAGCTGACGCGTCTTACGCTTTCCCATGCAGTCTCTCCATTGGATAGCCCCATGAAGATCCGCAATGCCCGCCGCGTTGTGGCTCGCCTGAAAACTGAAATGCGGAAACGCCAATTAACCACGACCCCCGATGGAGCAGGTAAATAATACAGCAGAAATGGAAACTCGGAACAATCGTAAGATGATTTCGGGCCGAGTGGTGAGCAACAAAATGGACAAGAGCATCACTGTAACGGTAGAGCGGAAAGTGAAGCACCCGAAATACGGAAAGTTCATCAAAAAGACATCGCGGTTCCACGCGCATGACGAGAACAATGAGGCCAGCATAGGCGACATTGTAGCCATCATGGAGACGCGCCCGCTGAGCAAGCTGAAACGCTGGAGGCTGACATCGATCCTGATCAAGGCAAAATAAGCAGAAACAGCAGGGAAGCAAAATACTAAAAATCAGGAAGAACCATGGTACAACAGGAATCAAGGCTGAAAGTGGCCGATAACAGCGGCGCCAAAGAGGTGCTGTGCATCCGAGTGCTGGGCGGCACAGGCAAGCGATATGCGTCAGTTGGCGACAAGATCGTTGTGTCAGTAAAAAGTGCCATTGCCAGCGGCGGAATGAAGAAAGGTGCGGTGAGCAAAGCTGTTGTGGTGCGGGTGCGGAAAGAAATCCGCAGGGCCGATGGCACCTACATCCGCTTTGATGAAAACGCCTGTGTGCTGCTGAATGCAGCCGATGAGCCGCGCGCCACTCGGATTTTTGGCCCAGTGGCCAGGGAACTCAGGGAGCGTCAGTTCATGAAAATTGTTTCGCTGGCACCAGAGGTACTGTAAAGAAAAAAGCAACCGATCTCCCCCTCCCCCCCAATCTCAAGAAAAGAAAAGAGCCGCCATGCGCAGAAAGCATAACGCAATCCCCAAACTCCATATTAAAAAGGATGACACCGTGAAAGTGATTTCAGGTGACAGCAAGGGCCAGACAGGCCGTGTGCTGGAAATTTATCCGGCTGAGCGCCGTGCGCTGGTTGAGGGGGTAAACAAAATCACTCGCCATACCAAGCCCAATGCCCAGCACCCTGAAGGCGGACGCATTGAAAAAGAGGCCAAAATTGATCTGAGCAAACTGATGCTGATGGCAGGCGGCCAGCCTACCCGCGTCGGGCGCAGGGAAGAAAACGGCAAACTTGTCCGCTACGCCAAACGCACGGGCGACCTTATCAAATCATAATCACCGGCTGAAAGGAAGAGAAGAAAAATGAGCCATCAAATTGCAGATTACGTACCCAGCCTGAAGAAGAAGTACACCGGCACGGTGATACCCGCCTTGCAGGAAAAACAGGGTTATAAAAACATAATGGAAGTGCCGAGGCTGGAGAAAATTGCCATCAGCCAGGGAATGGGTGTAGCAGTGGCCGACAAAAAGCTGCTGGACGTTGCCCAAAATGAGCTTTCCATCATCACTGGCCAGCGCGCCATACAAACCAAAGCCCGCAAATCAATCAGCAATTTTAAGCTGAGGGAGGGGATGCCGATAGGTGTAAAGGTTACGCTGCGCGGCAACAAGATGTATGAATTCCTGGACAGGCTTATCAATGTGAGCCTGCCGCGTGTACGCGATTTTAAAGGAATCAACAGCAAAGGCTTTGACGGGCGCGGCAATTATACGCTGGGCATCACAGAGCAGATTATTTTTCCTGAGATTGACATAGACAAAATCAGCCGCATCCAGGGCATGGATATCACATTTGTAACCACGGCAAAAACGGATGCCGAAGCATATCAATTGCTGAAAGAGCTTGGCTTGCCGTTTAAACCCACCAACACAGAGCAGAACAACAATGGCTAAACTCTCAGTAGTAGTGCGCCAGCGGAAGCGTGAGGAAATGGTTGCCAAATATGCAGCCAAGCGCCAGGAATTGAAAGAAGCAGGGGATTATGCAGCGCTGGACAAGCTGCCGCGCAATGCATCGCCAGTAAGGCTGCGGAACCGTTGCGCCCTGACAGGCCGCCCCCGCGGATACATCAGAAAATTCGGCCTGTGCCGCATTCAGTTTCGCGACATGGCCAGCAATGGGCTGATTCCAGGTGTTAAAAAAGCCAGCTGGTAAGCGCATAGTGCATCCATAAAGTTTTTAAAGAAGAGAAAAGATGACAGACCCAATAGCAGATTACCTCACCCGGCTGCGCAACGCCATCAAGGCCAAGCACCGTGTGGTGGATATTCCATCATCAGGACTGAAGAAGGCGATCACCGAGATTCTTTACGATCAAGGTTATATCCTGAATTATAAATTTGTAGATGCCAAGCCACAGGCCAGCATCAAAATCGCACTGAAGTACGACACCCAAACCGGTGAATCGGCTATCAGGAAACTGGAGCGGTATAGCCGCCCGGGGCTTCGGCAGTATCGGAGTGCAGATGAACTGCCCAGGGTACTCAACGGCCTCGGCACTGCAATCGTATCCACCAGCAAGGGAGTGATGACAGAAAAACGCGCGCGCCAGGAAAAAGTCGGCGGCGAGGTGGTATGCTTCGTTTCCTGAAACCAACAGAATAGTATCCCCAGCATCCATAATTTTTAGCCAACGCGCATAATGTCAAGAATCGGAAAAATGCCCATCACGCTGCCCCAGGGTGTGAGTGTAGATGTGGCCAGCAATAATATGGTCACTGTAAAGGGGCCGAAAGGGAAACTGCAGCAGCGCGTTGACCCTGAAATGATAGTGAAAATGGAGGATGGCAACCTGATTGTTGACCGGCCAAGTGAGCAGAAGCGTCATCGCGCTCTGCATGGCCTGTATCGCAGTTTGCTGGCCAACATGGTTAAAGGTGTGTCGGATGGGTTCACCCTCAAGCAAGAATTGGTGGGAATTGGTTATAAAGCCGTTGCCACTGGCCAACTGCTTGACCTGACAATCGGCTACAGCCACGAGATTCTGTTTGAATTGCCAAGCGAAATCAGTGTATCAACGCTGACGGAAAAAGGAAAAAACCCGATAATCACCCTTGAGGGAATAGACAAGCAGCTGCTGGGCCAGGTGGCCGCAAAAATCAGGAGCCTGCGCGCACCAGAGCCTTACAAAGGCAAAGGAATCCGCTTTGTGGGTGAAGTTGTTCGCAGAAAAGCTGGTAAAACGGCTGGTAAATAATTCGGCATAGCCCAGATTAAAAAAAGAGATGAAAAGGCAATTTAAGAAAATATATCGGCGGGACCGCATCAAAAGCGGACTGCGCAAGCGTATCCGCGGGAGTGCTGAGCGCCCCCGGCTGACAGTGTATCGCAGCAATGATGAAATCTATGCACAAATCATTGATGATGCAGTTGGCCACACGTTGGTATCTGCATCAAGCCGTGATGCAGTTGATAAATCGGTGAAGACACTGCGTGCCGACCAAGCGCGCCAGGTGGGCATGGAGCTTGCCAAGCGCGCGCTGGAAGCCCAAGTGAGTGCCGTGGTTTTCGACCGCAACGGATACCCTTACCATGGCCGTGTGAAGGCGCTGGCTGAAGGTGCAAGGGAAGGGGGGCTGAGTTTCTAAAAAAAAACTCAATTACACAGCGGAAACCAGCCGAAACAAAAAAATCAAGAAAAAGAAAAGATGTCAGGTCAAAGAATAAAGACGAGCGAATTGGACCTCCAGGAGAAACTGGTGGGTGTCAATCGGGTCTCGAAAGTTACCAAGGGCGGCCGCACGTTCAGCTTTGCTGCGGTGGTTGTGCTGGGTGACGGCAAAGGCATAGTCGGCCACGGACTGGGTAAAGCCCGGGAAGTGAATGATGCCGTTGAAAAAGGAAAAACGGATGCCAAAAAGCATCTGGTGCGTGTGCCGATTATCAATGGCACAGTGCCGCATGAGCAAGAGGCGCGCTATTGCGGTGCGCAGGTATTTTTAAAGCCTGCTGCACCTGGAACGGGTGTTATTGCAGGCGGTGCCATGCGGGCCGTGCTTGAAAGCGCAGGCATCACTGATGTGCTGGCCAAAAGCAAGGGAAGCAGCAACAGCCACAACGTGGTAAAGGCGACCATCCTCGCCCTGCAAACCATGCGCGATGCCTACTCGGTTGCCAGACTGCGGGGTGTGAGCGTGAACAAAGTATTCAACGGCTGACCTGGGCTGAAATCAAAAAATAACCATTACAACCCCCAAGCAGACTGAAATGCCAAGAGTAAAAGTGACGCTGGTGCGCAGCGTAATAGACAAAACCGAGACGCAAAAGCGTACGGTGCAGGCCCTGGGCCTGCGCAAACTCCACCACAGTGTTGAGCATGAGCTTACCCCTGCGATGGCTGGAATGATAAGGGCGGTATCGCACCTTGTGAAACTGGAGGAACTGGCCTAAGGCAGAAAGGGCAAAAAAATCACCCAATCCGCGCAACAACATTTAATTATTAATCAGCAATGAATCTTACCAATCTTCAGCCTGCAAAAGGCGCAATAAAAAAAGGGAAGCGCATCGGGCGCGGCCAGGGAAGCGGCCACGGCGGCACTTCAACTCGCGGTAACAATGGTGCAGGGTCACGCTCTGGAAACTCGCGGAAGTTTGCTTTCGAAGGGGGCCAGATGCCTATCCAGCGACGGTTGCCGAAATACGGTTTCAACAACATCAACCGTGTTGAGTACAACCCCATCAACATCAGCCGCCTGCAGGAACTGAGCGAAAAATTCGGCATTACTGCATTTGATCCTGAAGTGCTGCGCACCCGCGGCCTGGTATCAAAGAGCGACATGGTGAAGATTTTGGGCAATGGTGAGCTGAAGGCAGCCTTTACTGTAAAGGCACACGCTTTCAGTGCAAGTGCCAGGGCAGCGATTGAAGCGCAAAGCGGCACAGCCGAGGTGATCGGGCGGGCATAAGCGGCTTACCATCCTATACATTATCTTTACCCCTGTAAACCTACTCTTTACCCACTCGCCAGCCGAGCCCCCCGCATTACTGCATCAGCATAGCCATGAAAGGCCTTATTCAAACGTTTAAAAACATCTGGAACATTGAGGAGCTGCGGGGCCGAATACTGCTCACTCTTCTTCTTATTGTGGTTTATCGGCTGGGCAGCTATATCGTTCTGCCTGGTGTTGACCCCAACCAACTTGATGCCTCCTCGCAATCGGCAGACTCAGGCATTCTGGGGCTAATCAACATGTTTGCGGGTGGTGCATTC
>CBDTVD010000022.1:0-13536 GCA_965363965.1 uncultured bacterium | reverse complement strand
GGCGGTGACGGCGGATATACCTCGTTTTCGGCCATCCTGCCCTCAGCTGGATTTGGTGAAAGCCAATATGGGGCATTGCAGCGCGCACCTGGCCGCAAAGGGCCCTGGAGCAGTTTCTTCGATAGTAAGATGAGGGCACAAAGTTTCCCCTTTGTAGCACCCTATCAAATATGGGAAAGTTTCAATGACACGCTGGCCCCTGACAGTGTTGCCTTTACACCCCCTGCCAATGCCAATTATAAAGCTGGCGATGTCATCAAGGTTACTGGCCGCAACGGTCGTGAATTTACTTACACCCTAAAAACTGACTTGCTGCAGGGCGACACAGTGTATGTTCAGGATATAGTGCAGGCAAATTTCGCCATGGGTGCATTCAATGGAGTTTGGATGACACGCGATGCACTGATATTTGGAACAAACGCAAAATGGTATCAGATACTCAGGCAGCCCGGATTCTATCCTACTTGCATCGAGTGGTCGAAGGATGGGGATGACCTTTTTGTCGGGGGCAATGTAGCCAGCAACGGCCGATATTATCGCATCAGCAACATTAGGGGGAAAGCGGATAGCATCGGCATCACCTCAACCTTGATTTACAGTGCCAATGGCCAGGCAGCTACCGGCCTTGCGGTTAATGAAAACAATCCAAACGACATCGTGATAACCCTTGGGACATATGGCCGACCCACTCACGTTTATCGCACTAAAAATGCGCTTGACAGCATCCCGACCTTTACATCAATTCAAGGTACAGGCACGGGCAAACTGCCAGCATTCCCTGTGTATGATGCAGTAATTAATCCTGACAATGATAGACAAATTGTTCTGGGTACGGAATATGGCATTTATGCCTCCCAGGACAATGGTGTTACCTGGACAGAGGAGAATCAGGGCATGGAGCGCGTTCCTGTTTTCATGGTGAAATATCTGAAACTGAAACCCTGGAATGGCCCGGTTCTCTATGCTGGTACACACGGCCGAGGAGTATTTCAATCTTTGTCCCTCTCGAAAAATCTCTCTGTTGAAGATAAGGCACCTTCCAAGACTTTGTACTTGACTGCTTATCCCAACCCTGCCACTGAATGGATTCAACTGACAGCCTCTGGATTTGCGGCGCCAAACACTGAGTTGCGCATCATTGCCCTCAACGGAAAACTGATGCACCGTCAAACTGTAAATACAGAAAACATCAAAGTTGACGTGAGCAACTGGACACCAGGCACATACATCGCTCAAATGGTTTCAAAATCAGGCGAGCGCAGAGTGACAAAATTTGTTGTAAACTGATTTGAAGGGGAGCATTTCCGCTTGATTCTCGCATCTAAAAAAGGATGTCCCTCAAATGGGACATCCTTTTTTTATGCCCCTACCTCATCGCGATGAGGCATAGAAACGTTGTCCTCAATATACTTGATAATCGTCTCGGCAATATTTATTCCCGTCGAATTTTCAATTCCCTCAAGGCCAGGTGAAGAGTTAACCTCCATCACCAGCGGGCCCCTGCTGCTGCGCAGGATATCGACACCAGCAATGCTCATCCCAAGGGCTTTTGCCGCACTTAGAGCAGTGGCATTTTCCTCACTTGTCAGCTCCACGGCTTTTGCCACCCCGCCTTGATGAAGATTAGATCGAAATTCATCAATAGCACCCTGCCTGACCATGCTGCCAACCACTCGATTTCCAACCACGAATGCACGTACATCCATGCCCTTGGCCTCTTTGATAAATTCCTGAATAAGGATATTGGCCTTTAAGCCATAGAAAGCATCCAGGGCTGATTTGGCAGCGTTGATGGTTTCTGCAAGCACAACTCCGTTTCCTTGAGTGCCCTCAAGTAATTTAATGATGATTGGCGGCCCGCCTACGGTTTTGATCAAGGATTTGATTTCGGACGGACTCCCTGCAAAAGCTGATTTCGGCATGCCGACACCGTGCTTGCTCAAAATCTGCATGCTGCGCAGTTTGTCTCGGCTTCTGACGATTGCCATGGATTTAACCGTTGTAAAAATTCCCATCATTTCAAACTGACGGACAACGGCTGCACCATAGAAGGTTTTGGAAGCGCCGATTCTGGGTATCACCGCATCAGGCAATTCCAGTGGTTTTCCGCTGTAAAAAATTCCGGGCCGATTGGTTTCCACCATCACATTGCACTGCATGTAATCAAGTGCGTATATATCATGGCCGCGCTGCCTGCCGGCTTCAATTATTCTTCGGGATGAATAGAGCCCTTCATTCCGGCTCAGCACTGCAATTTTCATAAGGAGAGATTATTGAGGGAAAACTTGAACCTGGGTAACATCTACCAGAAACCCTCGCCTGAGCAATTTTCGCCCGAGCAAAACTGGATAAGCCATCGTTGATCGGTCAGCCAAAGTTAGCTCAGTGGTAAATATTCTTCTCGCGATTTTGATTTTGGTTTTAATGGCAAAGCGCAGTTCACGCTGGCCAAAAGAATTTCTGATTACAGTGCGGCGATAAACTGGGCACATCAGGTTTGTTTGATTCACTTTCAGGAACTCATCCTCTTCAAGTACAAACCGCACATGCTCAATGTCATCAATAAAAACTGATCGGATTTGGCTGACGTGCAGAGAGGAGGTATAAGCACCTGTGTCGATTTTAGCCACAGCTGCAGATATCCCGAGGTCAGGAAACGAGACATTCTCTCGCCTGCCTATTATCCTCTTAGCCGATGGAACCATGCCAGTGCAAAAAAAGGCTCAGAACAGATATATCTTCTGCCTGAGCCTCCTTGATTATGTTTTAATGGGTTTTACCTGGAGTCTATAGGTCGAGAATCCAAAGCAGAAGGAATATCAACCCAACAATCAGCAGAACGGCTGCGATGATCTGGAAAATTTGAATCCCAATCAAACCAAAAATGATTGCGAGCACAATAAAGACCAATGCCAGCTTTAGGTTGTTGTCTAACATCTTGTCTGGGGCCGCTGCCTCTGCTTTTTTCACTTGGGGCTGAGTATCTACAAGATTGGTGACCTTATTCATCAGTTTGCTTTCAGCCGCATGATTTACAATGCGCTTGATTGGCGCTGGAATGCGATGCCTGGAATTGACAGGCTGCGTAATCAGGTTTATAACGGCTTCATCACTGGATTGAACCAAGGTGATTTCAGTGTTGGGAATGTCCAAATTTTGCACTTTTTCGTTTTCATCTGCAATTGCAGCGGGTGCAGCTGATACGGTCATCATTTCGCTTGCCTGAATGCCTGAGGTCATTTGATGGCTGCAGGATGAAAATGCCATGACCGAAGCAAGAGGGAGAATTAGGTAAAAAAGTTTTTTCATAGTGAGTTATTCTGATTTTGGATGCTTAATGTTGAGTACTTAATCCCTCGAGTTTGAGAATTGTTCATGGTACAAGGGGGCGCGTGGGCAACCCTCAGGATAACCTGTAATTTTGACCTGGATATTGGCGATGTTACTTGAAGCCCGTGATATAAGCAAAACGTATGGCCCAGCCAGAGCGCTTGCAGGGGTTAGCCTGAGTTTAAACCCTGGAGAGGTGGTTGGGTATTTGGGGCCGAATGGGGCGGGAAAAACTACGACAATGAAAATTCTCACAGGTTTCCTGAAGTCTGATTCAGGATCAGTCAGATACAGAGGAAAGCCCATCAGCGATAATCCAATCCTGTATCGTAAAGCCCTGGGATATCTGCCTGAAAACAATCCCCTGTATGATGAGATGAGGGTGAGTGAATACCTGGGCTGGAGCGGCAAAATAAATGGCATGGGCAGGGGCGCAATTGAATCTGGTCTGGCAAGAGTAACCCGCAGTTGCGAACTGCAGTCAGCGCTCCCCAAAAAAATAAAGGAATTATCGAAAGGGTTTCGCCAAAGAGTAGGGCTGGCTCAGGCACTTCTTCATGATCCTGATATTTTGATTTTGGATGAGCCAACCAGCGGCCTTGACCCAAATCAAATAGCTGAAATAAGGGGGCTGATAAGGCAATTGGCACAAAGCAAAGCCATTCTGCTGAGTACACATATTTTGAGCGAGGCTGAAACCATTGCCGACCGGATTATCATTTTGGCCGAGGGGCGCATTGTTGCGGAAGGCCCTGTGGCGACGATTGCCAAAAGTAATCAAAATCTGGCTACATTGACGCTGCACCTCTATCACCCAAATATGGATACTGCAGCAGTGGAGGCAGCCATCAACTCAATCGCTGAAGTTCTCTCAGTATCGAGTTCAAATGATGCCGGGTTTAGCATTCAATTTAATCCAGAATCTGATCCTCGCCGTGGCATCCTCGAAATGGCTTACAGGGAAGGATGGGTAATAATGGGAATGAATGCTGACCAAAAGGACATTGAGGATGTGTTCCGGCAGCTGACCAAGCCTTCAATTACAACATGAGCGCAACTATTGCCATAGCTCGCCGAGAATTGGGCGTGTACTTCGATTCAATGGTGGCTTACCTGCTGATATTGATATTTATTGCCATTACTGGATTTTTTACGTGGCTCGGGCCAAGCGATGTGCTGAAAAGCGGCCAGGCTTCCCTTTCGGTATTCTTTTTCATCAGCCAATGGACATTGCTCTTTTTTGTGCCGAGTTTGACGATGCGCACAATCGCAGAGGAATATTCAGCTGGCACAATTGAAAAATTGCAAACCATGCCCATTAAAATCGAGTCAATCGTGCTGGGAAAATTTCTGGCAGTGATGGCTTTGCTGAGCCTGTGCCTGCTGCTTACGCTTCCCTATTACTATTCGGTTGCGAGGCTCGGGAACATTGACCATGCCGCAACAATTGCGGGATATCTGGGGCTCATTTTGCTTGGTGCAGCTTTTTCATCAATTGGCATTTTTAGTTCGGCATTAACGCGCAGTTCCATTTCAGGCTTTTTAATTGGGATAACCATTGGATTTGTATTTCTTTTTGCCCTGGGATTTCTGGCAGGCTCATCCACGGCACCACTGGCACGGCTTGGATGGTTCCTGGCTTTCACCTCTCATTTAGATGCCTTCAGCCGAGGGGTACTTGACACTCGAGATTTGATTTACATGATTTCAGTTACTGCCATATTTCTTGCAGTGGCCGAGCTGACCATACAGCGCAAAAGAAGATAATGAACACTGGCAGAAAATTTTGGATGGTGTTAATTGCAGCGGTCGGGTTGAATGCCATTGCATTTTACGCGCCTTTTCGCGCAGACATCACTGATGACAAAAGGTTTACCTTGAGTGAGCCAACGAAAAATTTGGTGGATTCCTTGCAAGCCCCGCTCACTGTGAGGCTTTTTTTCAGTGATGGCCTGCCACCTGAATTGCAGGAAATGAAGGAATCGCTGGTGGGCACCATCAATGACATGGGCGCAAATGCCAGGCAGACCATTTCAATAAAGGTTGATAACCCTAACTCGTCTCCAGAAAACGAGGCAGAAGCACAAAAAATTGGAATTCAGCCGCAATTGCTCAATATCAGGGAGCGAGACAGGGAGCAGCAGCAGCGCATCTATCTCGGCATGCAAGTACTCTATCAGAATCGCAGCAAGGTTGTGCCCATAATCTATCCTGCCGACAACAAGGAATACCTATTGGCAAAAGCCATAAGCGGATTGATTAATCCAGCCTTGCCTGAAATAGGAATTATAGGCAATTCATCTGTGGCATTCGACATGAATCTGATACCTGAAGTTGATGCTGCACTAAAATCAGATTTCAAGTTGGTGCCCATTCCGCCGGAAATGGCTGCAAATTCCTTAAACAGATATAAAGCAATGGTCTGGATAAACCCAACCGACAGTTTTGCACCTGCCTTTTTGTTGGCATTGGATAAATACCTGCAGTCTGGCGGCAACTTGCTGCTGGCAGCTGCGGGAGCCAAAGCTGACATTGAAGCAAATCTCGGCACCGCAAACACCTCCAATATCTTTTCCTGGCTTGAAATCAAAGGCATAAGAATAGAAAAAGAATTTTTAATTGATGCCAGCGCTGGGCAAGTAAACGTGCCCCAGCAGGCTGACGGGCTCACCTATTACATTAATATCAGTTTCCCTCTGGCACCAATAATTTCCAATTTTGCGGGTCATCCTGTAGTAAAAGGCATCAATGCCTGTCTGCTGCCGTTTTCAAGCCCCTTAACGGTAAAGCAAGGCATGGAGGTGCTTGCACGGTCCTCAGCCAAAAGCGGGTTGCTGGCTCCGCCAATTGAGTTTGACATGAGGACGGTATGGGCCGACAGTTTATTCAACAGGCCGAGTTTGCCGGTTGCGGCAACAATCACCAGCCAGCCAGGGCGATTGCTGGTTATCGGCAATGGTACCTTCATGCAAAACCAGGGCGATCAGCCTTTGGGTTTGGATAATCTGCGACTGTTTACCAATTCAATCGAATGGCTGACTGACACCTACGGGTTGATGGAAGTAAAAAGCAAAGGGATACAGGCAAGGCCACTTTCAATCCGAAATGATAATCAAGCCTCTGTCATCCGCTGGATGAACATCATTCTTCCCGCCGTCCTTTTTCTGGTGGCAGCTGGAATAATCCAGATGCTGAGGAAAAGGCGAAGAAACGTGCTGATTGAAAAAATCATTAAGGGCATTGAAAACTAAAGCAGTTGGTCTTCTGCTCGCCACTCTGATTGCCTGCGGGGCGGGATATTGGGTATTCTCATCTCGTGAGAAAAACATTGGCCACCTTCCTGATACAATCTTGAATGCTGACCCTGCCAAGCTGGAAGGTTGGAAAGTATTTCCGCCAGGCCCCGATTCATTGGCCTATGAGTATTATAACACACAAGATGGCTGGCAATTTAAGACGGGCGGTAAAACATCTCCAGCAGATACCGCAGTGGTGCGGAGAGCCATCAAGCACCTGAGTAACTTGAAGCCAAGCCAGATTGCTGGGACATTGCCATCCATTTATGACCAGCTTGGCGTAGGAAGCAATGCCACCATTGTCGAAATCAAAGAAGGCGGAATGATTATGCGGACCCTTTACATCAGCCCAATGAGCCTGATGGATGAACAGCAAGCCAATTACAATGTAAGGATTGAAGGAGACCCAATTGTTTACGTTGTCCCGCTTTACCTTGATGGCTCCATCCTCTCAATTCCTCAATCCATCCTTCCGCAATCGCCGCCCAAATGAGCATTCCATTCAGCATAATCCTAAAAGTCCACTTCATTTCGCTGGTTGCATATCTGGTGCTTTTCGGCATTAAAGTCTATTTTCTTTATCGCGGCCGTGAAGTACAACTGGGCAGGTTCAGAAAAAGTACGCGCTGGCTGGAAATTCTTCTCGGCATTGCCATTCTTTCATCTGGCATTGGCTTAATCTTCAATTCTGGATATGCGCGGCAAACTTGGATGATAGTTAAGCTGATTCTTTTTGCAGCATTTATGGGGCTTGCCATAATCGGTTTTAAACGTTACAGCAAATGGATGGTAACAGTCGCTGGGCTTATTTTCCTGTATATCTTCGGGATATCTGAATCCAAATCTCTATCCATGGCGGCAGAGAAGGCATCGGTGGATGAAGAAATTGCAGACACCACAAGCAACGCATATAACCCCATTCTGCACGGAAAAGCCATTTATAAAGACATTGGATGTGCGGCCTGCCATGGTGCCAATGGTGACCAGCAATTAAGCGGAGCACAACTGCTGAGCCAAAGCAAATTGACGGTGACCGAGGCTGCACAAGTGATAACAAATGGCAGAAACAATATGCCTGCTTATGAAGGCCGGCTTCAAAAGTTTGAAGTAATGGCAGTTTCGCAGTACATATCCACCTTGAAAGAGGGAAGTGATGAGTGAACAAATCGGCCCCTTGGCAGCAATCGAAAAATTAAGAGAAGTGCTGCTGGAATTGAGGGCAAAGTGCCCATGGGACAAAGTGCAAACCTGGCAAACCTTAAGGCACTTGACCCTGGAAGAGGTTTTTGAATTGAACGATGCACTTTTGGCTGATGACCCTGTTGAGGTTAAAAAAGAACTCGGGGATGTTTTGCTCCACATCATGTTTTATGCAATGATTGCTGAGGAAGAAGGTAAATTCAGCCTGTCGGATGTCGCAGAGTCTCTGCGGCTGAAATTGATTGCACGCCACCCGCATGTTTATGGAGACGCAGTGGCCAACGATGCGGCCGCTGTAAAAGAAAACTGGGAAAAGATCAAATTGAAAGAGGGTGCACGCGGAGTCTTGGCAGGTGTGAGCAAAGGAGTGCCCTCAGTCATCAAGGCCCATAGGCTGGGTGAAAAGGCAGGTGCTGTTGGATTTGATTGGCCCGATGCACTTGAGGTGAGGAAAAAGATCAACGAAGAACTCCAGGAACTGGATGAAGCCAAAACCCAAGCGGAACAGGAGGAGGAGATGGGCGATTTACTCTTTACGATTGTCAATTACGGGCGGCACCTTGATTTAAATCCGGATGCGGCCCTTGAAAAAGCAAATGCTAAATTCAAAAAACGGTTTGAGTGGGTTGAGGCAAAAATTGAGGCATCAAACCTGAACTGGAGTGAGATAGAGGGAGCTGAGCTAAACCGTTTTTGGGAGATGGCCAAGGCCTCGACCAGCGTCAGCAAATAAGAAAGGCCGAGAATAATCTCGGCCTTTGCTGCTCCCCCTCTTGGACTTGAACCAAGGACCCTCTGATTAACAGTCAGATGCTCTAACCAACTGAGCTAAGGAGGATAATGATATCTAAACTCGGCAGGCAACAACTTGCCGTTAAAGCGGATGCAAAGGTAACAAATCCATCACAATTTGCCGCCTTAAAAATCAAAATTTTTATTCCACCATTTTGGGCAAGGAATGCGATTGCATGGCTTCAAAAACAGCATCGCGGGCTGATGGGCTTTGGGCGGCCTGCACAGCCAGAAAGTCGCATCGTTCATTGTAAAGGTGGCCAGCATGGCCCTTCACCCATTTAAATCGGGGTTTAATTTGAACATGCAAGGCGAGGTACTGCCTCCACAGGTCAGCATTTGCTTTGTTTGCAAACCCCTTTCTTTCCCAGTTGAACACCCAGCGCTTTTCAACGGCATCGGCTACATATTTGGAATCTGTTGTAACCAAAACCGGAAACGGATTATCTGGTTTGATGGCCGATAGACCTGCTATAACAGCCATCAATTCCATCCGATTATTAGTGGTATGCCGAAAGCCCTGGGACAATTCTCGGCGCTTTCCGCGCCATTCCAAAATCACTCCATACCCGCCGGGCCCAGGATTTCCTGTGCAAGCTCCGTCAGAATAAATGAAGATGGTTTCCGAATCGGAAGAGGATTGGGCCAAAGATGGATTACCTTACCACGTTAATGTTCCCCTTGACGGTTCTTACCTCCTCTACCCTGTTGTCAATCAGGATGATGTAATAAGAATAAACCCCTTCAGGCACAATTTGGCCATTCCCATTTGAATCGCCGCACCACCACTGGTTGAAGTCCTCAGATTGAAAAACCTCAGCGCCCCATCGGTTCAGGATAAAGATTTTGTAGGAAACCACCCCTTCACCAAGCGGCTTCCAGCAATCGTTGACGTTGTCGCCATTGGGTGAAAATGAATTGGCTATGTGCATTTTGTAGGGCATGTTGACATAAACCGTATCAATCAGGCTATCGAGGCAGCCTACGTCATTGATGACATAAAGCTTCACACGGTAATAACCAGTGTCCTCGTAATCATGCTGCGGGTTTATATCGGTCGAAGTGTAATTGTCTCCAAAATCCCATAGGTAAGTATTGTTGCCCTGGCTGGTGTTGGTGAAAGTTACATGGGGATTATCAATTGGTGCAGGATTGGGGAAGATGGTAAATCCTGCGGTTGGCGATTCAAGAACTGTTATGGTGTCCGCAAACCTGTCCTGACAGCCTTCAGGTGTAAAAATATCCAGAGTAACCTCATAGTTACCTGCGGCTTTATAAAGGTGGAGAGGGTTGGCCACAGAGTCGTAACCTCCATCCCCAAAGTTCCAAATGTAAGTTTTGATCACAGAACCCGTTGACGGAATAGAGGTGTTGACAAATTGGGTGGGCAGCCGTAAACATTGGCTATCAGCTGTAAATCCTGCAGCTGGGGGGTCAAAGACTTGAATGGTTTTGGTAACAACTGATGAGGTACACCGTACACCGGTTTGGTCTGTCTGGCTGAAAGCCGTTAAAGTAACAACGTATGAGCCACTGGAGCCGTAAATCACTTCAGGATTCCGCTGAGATGAGGTGAAACCGTTTCCAAAATCCCATGCCCAGCCAATGATAGTAAGGGTGTCAATGGCTGAACTGTCATAAAATTTGACCTTTTCGCCTGTACAGCCGCCTTGCCAGACGAAATCAGCAGTGGGTTGCGGAAAAACAGTAACGGTTTTGACTGCCGTATCAACGCAGCCTTTGTTTGTTGTGGTGACAAGGCTGACACGATACCGTCCTTTAGCAGCGTAAGTGTGCACAGGATTCTGATCCGAGCTCGCACTGCCGTCGCCGAAATCCCAGAAGTAGGAAACAACAGCATATCCCTGCGGTGATGGGGTGGTGCTGAAAAACTCGAATTCAGTACCAAAACATGCACCTGTGTGGGTGAAGTCTGTTTCAGGGTTTGGATAAACTATCACTTCTTTCGAAATCCTGTCAGCGCATCCTTTGTCGCTGAAGGCAGTAAGCGTAACAGTTTTAGTCCCTGGGTAAGCGAAAGTGAAAGTGGGGTCGGGATCAGATGACACCCCTTCCCCATCAAAATCCCAGGCAATCGAGGCAATTGTGGCATTTGCTCCGGTGATGCTGCTTTGATCATTAAACTGGATGAAGCTGTCATCGCAAGCCGAGTTGAAAGAAAAATCGGCTACCGGTTCAGGATAGGTGGAAACGGTTTTCGTTATTGTGTCCTTACACCCATTTGAAGTGGTAACTATCAAACTAACCTGATAGGTGCCGGCAGTTCCATAGGCGTATTTGATGAACTTGCCAACCCCTGTGTTTCCATCGCCAAAATCCCAGAACCAATCCTCAATGGTGGCACCAGTAACGGTGGAATTATCTTGAAAATTAATTGCGCTGTCGGCGCAAGTGGCTTTAAAGGTAAAATCTGCAACGGGGACAACGTAAACAATTATCCGCTGCAGCACGTCATCGGTGCAGCCTGCACTGTTGAACGTGGTGAGTTTGACATCGTAGAAGCCACCCTTTTTATAGAGGTGCGATGGATTCTTTATAGTTGAAGTATTTGCAGCACCTGAACTGGTATCGCCAAAATTCCACGCCCACGATATTGCCCCTGAAGTCTGGTCAGCAAAGTCAGTGGTTTGGCCCAGGCAACCTACAGTGTTAGTAAACAGGGTAACAGGGCTGGGCTCCACAGTAACACTTTTTTCAATAAGTTCTGTGCAGCCAAATTCTGTCTTGGCAGTAAGCCGAACTTTGAAAGTACCGGATTTGGTAAAGGAGTGCTTAGGGTTTTGAACAGTTTGAAAGTTGGTTGAGCTTGTGGGGTCACTAAAGTCCCAAAACCAGCTGACAATTTTTCCACCTGATGGGGCGGTGCTTTTGTCGGTAAATTGGATATCCACGCCTTCGCATTTTCCAACCCATGAAAAATCAGGTGAGGCCTTGGGATAAATGGTCAGAGTAACCTCATGTGTGTCGATGCAATTGGAATCATTAGTTACAATGAGACTGACTGAGTAATTTCCAGGGGTAGTGTAAGTGGTGCTTGGGTTTGAGGCCGTTGAGGTTTGGCCATTTCCGAAATTCCATTTGTAGGATTGTACGGTCATTTGGCCGGAGCCCCGACTGAGGTCGGTAAATTGTACCAAGCTATCCTCACAAGTGTTTTTATACTTGAAATTGGCTAAAGGTTTTGGCGTAACGTACACCTGCCCTACCGTTTCAGAAACACAGCCGCTCTCGCTTTGGGCAGTCAGTTTGATTTTGAATAAGCCTGAACCTTTAAATTTATGAGTGGGGTTTTGCTGGGTAGAGTAGGTTGAATCTCCGAAATCATAGCTCCACGCAACTATTTTTCCATTAGGGTCCCGTGTTACATTTTGCACCCGAGAAAGATCTACGATTTGAAGGGGTTGATCTTGGCAGGCATTTTTAAAAGTAAAATCTGCAACGGGCAGGGGCCGCACCCTGAGGCGGTGAAAAAATGTGTCCTTGCAGCCGTATTGTGTGGTTGCAATCAATTGGATATTATAAGTGCCAGTATCCTTGTAAGAATGCCGGATGTTGTTGATGGAAATGGTGTCGCCATAGGTTTCTCCTTTTCCGCCATCGCCCCAAGTGATAACATAGGTAGATGGTTTGAACTTTGTGGTGTCCTCAAATTCAAAAAGAAAGGCTGTATCCAGGCATACTGTCTTTTTTGCAGTGATGTTAATTTTAGGGTAGTCAGCGATTGTTACCCCACGAAATAAGGTGCTGGTACAATTTGTGGCTGAAGTTTTAGTAACTAATTTAACATTGTAAACCTTAGATTCGGTGAATGTATGGGTAGGATCAGTCATGGAACTATATGTTCCATCATCAAAGTCCCAGCTATATACTGTGCCAGTATAATCAACCGCATCGAATTTAACCGACTTGCCGAGGCAAACTGGCGTAACCTGTGCAAAGGATGCTTGATTATTTTTAAGAATGTAAACTGTTTTGGTAATGCTATCCTTGTTACCTCCTCCATCAGTCACTTTTAAGGTCACCGCAATTGTATCGGGCTTGTTAATAACTCTGATAGGCTGCGAACTGGTGGACGTGGATGTACCACTGACTTTTCCCACAAAAGTCCATTGAAAAGACTTGGCACCTGTGGCCCCAGTAGTTTTGTCATAGAATGAAACTTCATCACCCTCACATGCTGGGTCATCATAAGTGAAGTCAGCCTTCAATTGTGCGGAGGAAACAAGGCTATAGCAAAGTAAAAAACAGGTTATCGCTATTTTACGCATTTGGTCTGTGGTGTTGGAAGAGGATCGTCAGGCTTTTGCCGGCTGGCATTACATGTCGATTTCGCCTCAATACAAAGATACTTATTGAAGTGCAACAGTGCCCTGCGATACCTGTGGATAACGTAAAGCTTGCCTTCGACAGTATTCCATATGACGCTGACTTTTGGCTGCAGGTTGCATTATGCCTTATCAAGCGCACCAAATTTCTCTGTATGCAGTGCCTGAAGGCGGAACATTTCATCGCGCAGGCGGGCAGCCTCAGCAAAGTCCATCTCTTTTGCCGCATGCATCATCATTGCCTTGGTGTCGGCAATGCTTCTCTTCAGTTGCTCAGCAGACATATAGGCTACAATAGGATCAGCGACCAGCGCTACGGAGGCTGAATCGTCATAGGCATAAAGTTTTACTTTTTTGCCTTTTTCACCATTCATGGAGTCAGCTACACTGGTCTGCTCCAAAATCTCCGCTTTTGATTTAAGAATGGTTTTGGGAGTAATGCCATTGGCCTGGTTATACTCCAATTGCCGTTCCCTCCTCCGATTTGTTTCATCAATTGTTCTTTTCATGGATTCGGTTATCTTGTCAGCATACATAATTACCTTCCCATTTACATTACGGGCTGCCCGGCC
>CBDTVD010000021.1:0-14593 GCA_965363965.1 uncultured bacterium | reverse complement strand
CGCCAGCAAAAATTGGCTGCTGCAGGGCAGCTCCCCCAGGCAAGGCTGAATGAGGGCATTGCCCAGTTGGCCAGCGATTCGGCAGCTTATTATGAAGCATTGGCCGCCATAAGCAATTCTTTGGTCGATTTAAAGCAGCTGATGGGGTTGCAAGCGCAGCAGGAATTTGATATCGCAGACGATAAACTGGATACTTTCAGTGAAAGCTATACCATCAGCGCATTGGACGAGGCCAACAGGCTGCAAGCCAGCATTAATCCAGATATTCAGGCTAAAAAATTCTCGGTCGAGGCCTCTAAATTTGCCATCAAAACTTCTAAAGGCAGCCTATATCCCCGCTTGTCGCTTACAGGGTCGCTGAATACTGGATTCGCAAACACAGCCAGAACTTTCAATGGCTATAGCCTGGGGCCCTTGGATACCATAGGGTTTGTGCAAGGAACAACGCTGGAGCCAGTGCTGGCACCCAGGGCCATTCCGCTTTTCAGCAGCACGCCATACGGTACCCAAATTGGCGACAATTTCGGGCAATCTGTAGGTTTCGGGCTTGTGGTTCCCATCTTCAGCGGCTTTGCGGCGAGATATAATATAAAAATTGCTGAGATCAATCAGATTCGGGCAGAGGCTTCCCTGACCTCCGCTGAATTGACGCTAAGCAGCCAGATTTACAACGCTTATCAAAACATGAAACTGGCGGGGCAGCGATACAGATTTTCTCATCAGCAGTATAATGCTCAATTGGAATTGTTCAAGCTTTCAGATGCCACCTATAAATCGGGGGTACTTGATTATTACAGTTACCTGGCAAGCAAGAACACCCTGGATGCTGCTGAAATTCAACTGAATGAATCCCTTTTCCAGTACACCTTTTTCACTAAGGTTTTTGATTTCTACATGGGCCGAACAATCGACCTGTAAAATTTTCCATGGCTAAGAAAAAAACAATTTTCTCTTTACGAAACATTCTCATTGCAGTTGTTGTGCTGATAGTGCTGCTGGTCATAGCACGGTCAGCAGGATGGATAGGGGGCTCAAAAGGCACCATTGCCCAGCTGACAACAGTGTCAAGGGCTGACATTGTGGAAACCATCAGGGCAAGCGGAAAAATTCAGCCGCAAACCAAGGTTGGCATATCAGCTGGTGTATCGGGTCAGATTATAGAGCTCAGGGTGAAAGAGGGGCAGCAGGTGAAAAAGGGCGATTTACTGGCCGTGATAAATCCCGACGAAGCGAAGCGCGGAGTCGAGCGAAGTGATGCTGCGGTCAATTCAGCACGTGCTCAGCTTGCCAATGCCAAAGCGGGGCTGGCACAAGCCCAGGCAAGTTTAAACCGGAGTAAACTGCTGTTCAACCGCAACAAAGAATTGTATGCGCAAAAAGTGATCTCGCTGGCTGATTATGAAAACTTTGAAGCTGAGTACTCCATTTCAACTGCCCAGGCTGAGGCAGCCAGGCAAACAGTTCAGGCTGCCGAGTATGCCCTTCGGAGTTCAATTGCCACAAGCAAGGAGGCCCGCGATCAGCTGCTGAAAACTACATTGATTGCGCCGATGGATGGAATAGTTGCCAGGCTATCAGTGGAGGTGGGTGAGCAAGTTGTGGGTACCCTGCAGATGGCTGGAACCGAATTGATGATGATTGCCGACCTATCGCAGATGCAGGTGGAAGTGGAAGTGAATGAAAATGACATTGTACGGGTGAGCAAAGGCGACTCGGCATATGTTGAGGTGGACGCATACCGAGGCAAGAAATTCATAGGGCTTGTTACTGAAATAGCAAGCTCAGCAAAGGATGAAGCACTGTCCCTTGATAAGGTAACCAGTTTTGTTGTCAAGGTGAATCTGCTGCCCGAAAGTTACCGCGCAGTTGCAGACTCAACAGGGCTGGATTTTCCTCTGAAACCTGGAATGACTGCAACTGTGGAAATACTCACCAATTCAGCACGGAATGCCCTTGCACTCCCCGTGCTGGCAGTAACCACGCGCATGCTGCCCACTGGAAATGGAAAAGACTCGGCAAGAATGCCTGTCGTGTTTAAAGCAGTAGACGGCAAAGCCGAGATGATAAAAGTTTCAACAGGCATCCAGGACAATGAGTTTATCCAGATTTTGAGCGGGCTGGAACAAGGCGAAAGCGTGGTCAGCGGGCCTTATAAATTGGTTTCTCAGGACCTTTCAGCAGGGCAGCGGCTGAACATAAAAACGGGAGCAAAGAATTGAAGAAGAGCCATGCGGCAATAATTGGCAATGGCAGCTGGGGAACTGCGCTGGCAAAAATCTGCCTTGAAAATGTCCCCAGCATAAGCTGGTATGTCAGAAACGCAGATTCTGCAAGCCACTTGAGGAGCTATGGGCACAATCAAAAATATTTGAGCACTGTTGAATTCGCCAGGGATAGGATTCAGGTCTCAAATTCGCTTGAAAAAGTTATCGGTGAAAGCGGCACAATCATTCTTGCGGTGCCATCTGCCCACTTGATTTCTACCCTTGCAGACCCCTCCATCTTGCAGGGGAGGGCAGTGATAACGGCGATAAAGGGGCTTGTAGGTGAAAAAGGCCAGACTGTTTCCCAGTACCTGTGCAATCAAGGAATTTTGAGTGATGACATTGCTGTGGTTTCAGGGCCATGCCATGCCGAAGAGGTAGCAGCAGAGAAACAGAGCTATCTGACAATAGGCTCTACCAGCACAGGCCTTGCAGAGCAAATTTCGAAAATGCTTTCGTGCCGATACATTGCCACCAGTTTGTCATCGGATGTGGAAGGAATAGAGTTGGCGGCTGTGCTGAAAAACATTTATGCCATTATGATGGGAATAAGCGTTGGGCTGGGGCATGGCGACAATTTTCGGGCAGTGCTTGCCTGTGCATCTCTGCGTGAAATGAGTGCATTTCTGCAGTTTCAGGCTCCTTCAGAAAGAGATATTCTGGAGGCCGCTTATACTGGTGACAGCCTTGTAACGTTCTTTTCACAGTTCAGCCGAAATCGCTCTTTGGGCATCATGGTAGGCAAAGGGTATAGTGTGAGCAATGCAATCCTTGAAATGAACATGGTGGCTGAGGGCTATCCAAGCCTGGGGCATGTAGCCAAAAAACTGGGAGAATCGCTTTCAGAATTTGTTATCCTTTCAGCAGCCTATTCAATCCTTTATCTGGAGGCTGACCCACGGCATACCTTCGCAATGCTGGCTGAAAATATCGGGTGATAAGCATTCGCCCACGCTTGCACACCATGGAATTAGGCATAATCATAAAGCAATTGCTCATTGAAAATGAGTGCGTTGTGGTGCCTGGCTTCGGTGGTTTTTTAACTGAAGATGTTCCTGCCGCAATGACGGCGACTGCCATTAGACCGCCCGCCAAAACATTTCGATTTAACCGCGGAATAAAAAAAGATGATGGGCTGATTGTAACGCAAGTGAAAAACGCCAGCGAAACTTATGCAGCGGCTTTAGTAAAAATAGAAACCGAGGCAAGGGAGTGGCAAAAAACCCTATCGGCAGAAAAATCATTAAGGCTGGACCAGTTGGGCACCATTAAACAATGGGAAGATGGCCGATGGGAATTTTATCCGATGGAAGACAACAATGACAATCCGGAAAACTATGGATTGAGGGAGGTGAAGATTGTGCCTTTATCAGCGCAGTCAGATGCCGATAATTTAAAAGGGGGAGCCAGGCGCAAATACAGATTCCGCCAATATGCTGTTGCCGCACTGGTATTGTTGGCGCTGGGAATTCTCAGCATTTTTGCCTTCAATCATTTTGAGGGGCAGGTGGCTTCAGTGATGCCCTCCATTACTGCCGACAGTCCGTTCACCACTTCGGCAGTGGAGGATGAAATTTCAGCCCCTGTCAAAGCAATGCCAGATTTTGCTGATCCTGAAAAGGTAGTATCGCCAATAGACCCTACGCCTCGGCAACCCATTTCTGAGGGGCCATTCCACCTGATTGTCGGCAGCTTTCCATCACAAGCCGCAGCCAAAAAGGAAATGGAGGAATGGACATCAAAAGGATACAGCCCGCGATTGCTTTCTGCCGCCAAGGGCCGCTATAGGCTGAGCATTGTTGACGGCGCCGACAGCGCTGCCATTGCCCAGCAGCTGAAAGGTTTTTCAGGAACTGATTACTGGATCCTGAAACAATAGTTTTCCACGGCCAACCGTTAAAGCTTTGCAGGCGTGCCTACTTTTGGCATACATCGTGAATGATTGCCATTACGGACATGGAACAGGAAAATTATCAATGGGAAAATGATCCCCGAATAAAGCGGAAAGCTGGTGGCACCACTCTGCTTCTGTTTTCAGCAGTGGTGGCCATGCTTTTCTTGTTTGCGATGACACCCCCCAATCCGCCCTACACAGACCCGGGGGGAATGGAAATAGTTTTGGGCACAGATGCCATCGGCATGAATGAGGTGTTTGAACCTGTAAAAAGCGGGGCACCAAATGACAATGCCCAGGAAGAAGAAGAACAGCCCGTGGCAGCACAGCCAGATGTTGCGGATAAACCCGCTGAAATTTTAACCAGCGACATTCCAGATGCTCCTGAAGTGAAGGCAGATCCAAAACCTGCGATTAAGCCTGTTACCGAAAAGCCAAAAGTTGAAAAACCTGTGGAAAACACAAAACCCGCCGAAAACCCACAGCCAAAATCGAATCCCAATTTTGAATTCAAAAAAAATCCGGGTTCTGGCCAGGGCCAGGGTTCAGGCGCAGGATCTGACCCAAATGGCACGGTTTACAGCAAGGGCACAGGGTGGACACCCGGGGACCAGGGAGACCCGAATGGTGACCCCAACAGCAAAACTTTTACGGGTACTGATGGCAGCGGAACTGGCTGGAGCCTGGAAGGAGGAAGCCTGAAAAGCTTGAATGTAAGGCACATAGAGACCCAGAAATCAGGCAAAGTGGTTGTAAAAATTGTGGTTGACGGCAGCGGAAAAGTGGTAGAAGCCCTCCCCGGGCAAAGGGGCTCGACACTGACAGATGCGATCATTCTGGAGCATTGCCGAAAAATGGCACTCGACAACGCCAAGTTCAGTGAAAATGCCGACAAACCTCGGCGCGAAGGTTACCTGACTTTCGTTTTCAAAGTTGAGTAAAACAGAACTCACATATGCAGAGGTATTAAACTATCTCTATCAGCAATTGCCGATGTATCAGCGCATTGGCCCCGCTGCATATAAAAAAGATCTGACGAATACAATCGCGTTGCTTGAGTGGTGGGGCAATCCGCAGCACGCATTCAAGGCAATTCACATTGCGGGCACCAATGGCAAAGGCAGTGTCAGCCATATGCTGGCCAGCACGCTGCAAGAATCGGGTTACAAGACGGGGCTTTATACCAGCCCCCACCTGAGGGATTTTAGGGAGCGAATGAAACTCAACGGCAAATGTGTGAGTGAAGAATTCGTGATTCAATGGACAGAAAAATCCAAAGAAATAATTTCAGAGGTAAAGCCGTCATTTTTCGAGATGACCGTTGCCATGGCCTTCAGCTGGTTCAGGGAGCAGGGGGCTGCAGTGGCTGTGGTTGAAACTGGGCTTGGCGGAAGGCTTGATTCTACAAATGTTGTCAGCCCCCTGCTGAGCATCATCACCAACATCGGGCTTGATCATCAGGCAATGCTGGGCGATACGCTTGAAAAAATTGCCTTTGAAAAAGCGGGTATCATCAAAGCAGGGGTGCCTGTAATCATCGGAAAGCGAAACCCATCCACTGATCCAGTTTTTAATGCCAAAGCAAAAGAAACCGGCAGCCGGCTGACCTTTGCTGAGGACAATTTTCAGCCCTCAGAGTGGCGGATGATTGATGACCGGGGCATTTTTAAATTCCAAACCGGAGAGGAAATAATCTGCGATCTGCCCGCCCGCTATCAAGCTGAAAATATCGCTACGGTCCTTGTCGCCGCCTCGGTTTTAATGGCTGAATTGCCTCAAATCAGCCAGGCTTCAGTCCACCAGGGCTTATCCGATGTAAAGCGGAGCACAGGTTTGCGCGGGCGATGGGATATTGTTGGCCGTCAGCCTGAAATCATCCTTGACATTGCCCATAACCAGGATGGAATGCGTGCTGCAATGGATATGTTGGGGGCAACAAATCCCTTGGGAAAATTAAAAATCTTGATTGGAATGGTAGCCGATAAGGATCACTGTGGAGTGATTGAACTGCTGCCCAAAAACGCCGATTATTACGTTTGTGCACCCGCCTTGCAACGTGCCCTATCCCCAGAAATGCTGGCTGAAAAATTGTCGGCTGCTGGGCTGAAAAACTGCGTTGCTGGCTCAGTTGAATTAGCAGCAAAGGCGGCAATTGAAAGTGCAGGTGCGGTGGACACCATTTTGATAACAGGAAGCGCATTTGTTGTTGCTGAGGCTTTGGACTATTTTGAAATCAGCACCTGCTGATTTGTGCTATGGAGGCATTTCAATCCCTCTCCGGCGAATCAACTGCTGAACTGAAGGCCAAAGGAAGCCGATTTATTGCGGTGGCATGCCCCGCATATAGTGAGGATGAGATTATTGAAAAAATCAAAACTCTGCGCGAATCACATCCAAAGGCCAACCACATCTGCAATGCCTGGCGTTTAGGGGCAGATGGATTACTCTACAGAGCCGAGGATGACGGAGAGCCGCGCGGTTCAGCCGGTTTGCCCATATATAACCAGATAAGGAGTTTTAATCTGACTGATGTGGTGGTTGCAGTTATTCGCTACTTCGGCGGCACCAAATTGGGGGTTCCTGGGCTGATATCGGCGTATAAAGAAGCCGCAAAGCTGGCACTTGAAAAATGTGACGCAATAAAAGTTGATAGGCGAACAACGTTAAACATTAAGACAGCCATTGAAAACGCTGGCTTATTTTTCGCAGCCATCAGAACCACCGAGGTGGAGTTGGTAAATCAGCAGTATAAAACTGATTTTGAGGCCATTGTAAAAGGTGAGGCCCCTGCAATTCATCAACTGGAAAGTGCGCTGCATGCGCTTGGAGTATTCACTTTCACTTAAGGTTTTTCTCCCACCTCGAGGGTGGAAATCAGGATTCGCTTGTGGAGATATTCCAAATCTAAAGGCGAATTTCCTTTCACTTTTTTCCAATTAGGACCAACCTCCAAAATATCACCATCGGGCTGGGGAATACGCAAGCTGTAAATCAATCCACCGGCCGGTTTCAGTTTCAGCATCAGTTTGGTTTTGGTGCCTTTGATTTGCTGATGATAGAGCAGCACGGGCAACCCGCCATGGCTCAGGTAATCCATCATCATAGGCTCATAGTTTTTGCTGAGAAAAGAATCCACGAAAAGCAGTGCATCTTCAGTGGTAATGACTTGATGGTAAAACCGATTGCCATATGCTTTGAGGCAGGCGAACCAAAGTGAGTCGTTGTTTACCTGATGCCGCAAGGTATGCAGCAGCCAACTGCCTTTGTAATAAATGTCATTATCTGGGTATCCGTTGTATGCCACTCCAAGCGGGCCCAGCATGGGGCTTTGGTTATGGATAAGTTTTTTCTGCATCATCAGGTATTTGATGGCAGTGTCTTCACCCTTCATGTCCTCCAAAAAAATGCTCTCTGCATAGGTAGTGAAACTTTCGTGGAGCCACAGCATGCCATGGTCAGCGGCTGAGATTGAATTTCCAAACCACTCGTGCCCGCTTTCATGGATCAGGATGAAATCGAAACCATAGGCATTCACTTTGAAACCGTTTCCATAAGCCACCGCACTTTGATGCTCCATTCCCCAGTAAGGAGCCTCGACCAACGCGTATCCATCCGCATAAAACGGATACTTGCCAAAGTGATTTTCAAAACTCCTGATCATTGGCCGCACAGCCTGAAAAGCTTTTTTTCCAGCTTCCATGCTGTAATCCATCAGATAATAATCAAGTGCGAGCGGCCCGTAATCGCCATAGTAAATATCCTGAATGTGCTTGTAAGAGCCTGCATAGAAAGTTATGTTGTAAAGGTTTATAGGGTTATCCACCTGCCACTGATATTCTACCTCGCCATTGCCCATCTCGAAAACATTGGTGTTATTGCCGTTGCTTATGCAAGTCATTTCTTTGGGGAGTCGGCAACTGAATTTAAAACGCTTGGGCTCATCACTTGGGTGGTCTTTGCATGGCCACCAGCTTGAAGCACCCAGCCCCTCACATGCCACTGCAACCCAGGGCCTCCCCATGGAATCTTTGCTCCAGATAAATCCGCCATCCCATGGAGGCTTTACCGCCTGCCGAGGTTTACCTGAATAAATGACCTCGAAATTTCCTATTGCCCCGCTGTCGAGCACCACAGGAGTTTTGACGAACATATGGTCGCCAATGCGCACCGGCTTCAGCCATTCATTCAAAAACTTGATACCCTGCACCTGAAACTGCGCTGCCAGGTCAATCTGAAAATAGCTGATGGTATCCGTGGCTGTAAACTTGATGATGGATATGCCTGAAATGCTTTTGGCGGGCAGCTGCAAATTGATTTTCAGTTCGTATTCATCTACATCCCACCCCGTTCGGGCATGTGATAAGCCGCCCTTCAGCGAGTCAAGGTATCCTTTGGAATAATCGCCCGCTTTGGAGCAATCGGGTGAAAAAAGGAACCAAATGCTGAAGATAATCGCTATGTGTGCCGCGGACTGTTTGATGCCAACCATCGTGTCAAAGCTACCCATTATCACAAATCAAACCACATAGATGCTGCGCACGCTGGTTATAGTTGCAATTATCATTGCTTTGGAGTTTTATGCTTTTCAGGCTTTCAGGGCTGTTCTGCATAATGCTTCGCCACTTTGGCGCAGGATTGCCCTGATCGGCTATGGGGTGCTGGCCATTGTGCCATTGATGACCGTTATCGGCGCGCAAGTGAGCGACTGGCACCAATGGAGCCTGCCTGTGAGGAATCTGCTGTTCACACTTACGTTTTCTTTCATCCTTTTTATGGTTTTGATGCTGCCCTTCTTGTTTATTGATGACCTGCGCAGGGGAGTGATGTGGACAGTGGACAAGGTGAGCAAAGGCGAAGGAGAAAAAATCAGCCGCAGCCAATTCATTACCTGGATGGGCCTGGCCATTGCAGGCATACCATTTATCGCATTGATTTATGGTGCGTTGAGGGGCCCGTATCGCTTCAAGGTTAAGCATGTAATCATCACCCATCCACAACTTCCGGCTGGCTTTGATGGGTTCAGGTTTGTCCAGTTAAGTGATATCCATACTGGTTCCTGGAAAGGAACACAGCCAATGGCGGAGGCAGTGAAAACGGTAAATGACCTGAACCCAGAACTCATACTTTTTACTGGCGACCTGGTGAATGACAGATCAATTGAGTCGGAGAGGTTTGCTCTCGAGCTTTCTGCCTTAAAATCGCCAATGGGGGTATATTCCGTTTTGGGAAATCATGATTACGGCGATTATGCAGAGTGGCCATCACCTGTTGCAAAAAATGAAAACCTCCAGCACCTGATGGATTTGCAGCGGCAATTCGGGTGGACGCTGTTGATGGATGAGCACAGGGTGCTGAAAAGGGGCGGCGATGAATTAACGCTCGGTGGCTGCCAGAACTGGGGGGGCAGGGGCAATTTTCCCAAATACGGGGACTTGAGTAAAACCTTTACCGGTGCACCCAGCCAAAATTTTACCATCCTTATGTCTCACGACCCCTCCCATTGGGAAGGAGAAGTGCTGGACTTTGCGCAGCGAATAGATTTGATGCTGAGCGGGCACACGCATGGAATGCAATTCGGGATTGAAATTCCCGGGTTCAAATGGTCCCCTGTTCAATACATGTACAAACAATGGGCAGGCCTTTATCGGAGGGGGGAAAAATATCTATATGTCAATCGTGGGCTGGGATTCATAGGATACCCTGGAAGGGTTGGAATTGATTCGGAAATCACGCACTTTACGCTGAAGCGGGGTTAAAAGATTTTTCCTGGGTTGAGGATTCCCTGGGGGTCGAAAACGCGCTTGATCCCTTTGAGCAAATCCATTGAAACAGAATTGAGCTGAAGGGGAAGAAAAGGCTTTTGAGTGAGGCCAATGCCGTGCTCGCCGCTGATGGCGCCACCAAGCTCGACAGCATAGGATAACAATTCAGCAATTGGCGCAGAAAGGGCTTGCCACTCGTCATCATTCAGGTTGTCCCTGAGGATGTTGATATGGATGTTACCATCGCCTGCGTGGCCGTAGGAAAACGCTCTGAAGTTCCACTGACGTTTCAGGGCTTCCAGTTTTTCCATCAGGGCAGGCAGCTTGGCCCTGGGCACCACACAATCTTCTTCCTTGTATGAGCTGGCTGATTTCGCCGCCTCCCCTACCCCTCGGCGGATTGCCCAGATTCGCTCTTGCTCCTCGAAAGTTTCTGCGAGTTCGACATTCTGCACAGCGTTGGATTCAAGCACGCCATATATTCCTTCAATTTGTGTTTGAACTTCAGCATTTGTGATTCCATCAGCTTCAATCAGCAATAGGGCGCTGGCGTGAGTATTCCGCAATGGCTTTCCAGCGAATTTCAGTGTGTGCTGCCACGCATCCATCGCGACCATTTCGAGGGCCGATGGAGTAAAACCTGCCTGAAAAATTTTGGCTACGGCGGAACACGCTTCACTGACTAAACCAAATTCAGCAATCATCATCTGGCGATGCTTAGGCATTGGGACCAGTTTCAGCACTGCTTTTGTTACGATGCCAAGCGTCCCTTCGCTGCCTATAAACAACTGAGTGAGGTTGTATCCTGCACTGAACTTGAGGGTGTTGGCACCTGTCCAAATCACCTCTCCATTTGCCAGCACCACCTCGAGATTGAGGACATAATCGCGAGTAGTACCATATTTAACTGCACGCGGCCCCCCGCTGCTGTGGGCAATGTTTCCGCCGATAGTGCTGCTGCCGCGCGAAGCTGGGTCTGGGGGATAATAAAGATCGAATTGGGCCACGGCATCAGCAAGTGCCTGATTGATGACCCCCGCCTCTACAATAGCTTGCGAATTGGGTAAATCGATGTGCAGGATGCGGTTCATCTTTTTCAGATCAAGCACAATTCCGCCAACTGTCGGAACGGCCGCCGCACTCAGGCTTGTGCCTGCCCCCCGTGCTGTAACGGGCCATAAATAATTATTGGCCAGCCGGAGTATAGATGAAACCTGCTGGGCTGTGTTTGGCCAAATGATTATGGCAGGCAGCTGATGAACTTCTCGCAGATAATCCCAACCATATTCCTGCAGACTGTCTGCCGCATCAGCATAAGCAATTTTTTCTGCCTGCAGCAAATCCATCAGTGGCTGATAATAGATTTTAACATCCATCTTTTGGCAAGGATAGGTAATAATGGGCACCTTTGTAAGCAGATGACCAGGATTTTTTTCTTCTGTTTGATGCTTTTTTTGGCCAGCCGCGGCTTTAGCCAGCCAGCAGATGATTTCACACTCGAGAGCATTTTTCAAAAATCTACCTATCGCGCAAATGGGCCGGTTGATTTTAAAATCTTCCCAGATGGAATCCATTACATAGAGGAAGATTATGGCAGCAAATCGCTCCTGATTAAAACGCTTGATGGCAAAGCTGCCATAGATACTTTCATCAGCCAAAAAAGTGTGCAGGGTCTGCCTGAAGATTTTCAACCTTATTACCTCAGCTACAATGCAGATTTCACAAAGGCCATCCTGAGCAGTGATGTAAAACCGAGGTTTCGGCATTCCTATTCATCCAGAATCAGCAGTTTCAACAAAGGCGAAAAAACAATCAAACCACTCGCCAATGGGGCTCACGTTTATTTTCCTCAATACTCCCCTAATTCAAAAATGGTCTCTTACATCAAGGAAAATAACCTGTATGTGCAGGCCATCGACGGAATGAAGGAAACGGCAATTACACAGGATGGAGAAATAAACAAAATAATCAACGGAATGGGTGACTGGGTTTATGAGGAGGAATTCGCCTTACCCCAGGCATATGAGTGGAGCCCAAACAGCCTGCATTTGGCTTACCTGAAGTTTGATGAACGGAAGGTGAAGGAATATAGCATTCCTGTATATGACGGTCTTTACCCATCGCTCTATACCTATAAGTATCCAGTAGCTGGCGAGGATAACAGTGTAGTCAGCCTGTGGGTGTATCACACAGCGATCGGCAAAACCACCCAGATTGACCTCGGCTCAAACCCTGACCAGTACATACCCAGGATATTCTGGAGCCAAGACAATACCAGCCTATATTACCTGCGGCTGAACCGGATGCAGAACCACTTGGAGATAATGGCCTATGACTTGGCATCCGGAACTCAAAAAAACATCTATACCGAAGATTCAAAAACTTATGTAGACATAGCTTCCAAAGAATATCCGGACAATTATAAGGCGCTGAAAGATGGGGGCTTTATTCTAACAAGCGAGAGAGATGGCATGCAGAGCATTTATCTGCTGGGGAAAGGCGGATTGAAAAACCTGACTCCGGGGCAGGAAGTAATTAATATCCTCAGCATTGATGAGGGCACAGGCTTGATTACATATTCAGCTTTTGATTACACGCTGGGCCAGGCGATTTATCGCGTTAAAACCAATGGAAAAAGCCTTGTGAAAGTAGAGCCAAAGGGCGACAAAGCTTATCAATACAATTCTGCTTCACCCTACACTGTCAAAGCCAGCGTTTACCCTGGGGCAGGCTATTATACATACAGTTATGAGGGGATTGCCCAGCCGCAGCGCCAGTTTCTGTTTGACAGCAAAGGAAAGATGGTGAGGGAATTGGCCGAAAACAATCAGCTGCAGGCAAAACTCGAAAACCTTTACAAATCAAATAACCTCAAGCCGCGGGCATTTATCCGCACTGATGACTTGGGCGATGGAACTCGGCTGAATGGCTGGATGGTGAAACCAGCCAATTTTGATTCATCAGGGCGCACCAAGTATCCGGTGCTTTTTATGATTTATGGCGGGCCAGGCAGCCAGGAAGTTACAGCAGATTACAATGGGTCGCTTGAATTGTGGGCACAGTATCTGGCAAGCAAGGGATATATGGTGGTCAGTTTTGATAATCGGGGTACGGGGGGCCGCGGAGCAGCATTTAAAAAAGAAACCACTTACAAAAAGCTCGGCATTCAAGAAAGCGATGACCAAATTGCGGCTGCCCGATGGCTTGCCAAAAAGCCATATGTTGATGGCGGCAGAATCGGAATGTATGGCTGGAGTTTCGGCGGATACATGAGCCTGATGTGCATTACACGCGGGGCCGATGTATTTAAAACAGTGGTAGCTATTGCGCCTGTTACAGATTGGCGGTACTATGACAACATATACACTGAACGCTTTATGCAGAGGCCGATTGACAACCCTGAAGGCTATAAAGCATCATCAGTATTAACATATGTGGATAAACTGAAAGGGAATCTGCTGCTGATACACGGCACCTTTGATGACAACGTGCACCCGCAAAACAGTTTCGACTTGATCAAGGCGATGGTAGAGAAAAACAAGAAATTCGACAGTGAATTTTATACCAATAAAAATCACAGCATTTACGGGGGCAACACTCGGCTCCACCTTTATCAAAGGGTCACCGATTATCTGCTGGCTAACCTATAGCCGTATTTTAGCCGCTGCAAATTAGACAGACCAAAACAACATAATGGAAGAATCGATTACTGAGGAAGGGGACGACCAGCTCGGGCAGACTATGCTTAATCAGGACGAGCAGCGGGGGCACCCTGCCGGCCTTTATCTGCTTTTTTTTACTGAAGCCTGGGAAAGGTTCAGCTACTATGGAATGCGGGCCATTTTCGCCCTGTTCATGGTAAATGCACTGTTATTCGATAAATCGTTTGCATCAAGCATCTATGGCTCGTACACTGGACTTGTTTACCTGACACCCCTAATCGGCGGATACGTTGCTGACCGATATTGGGGAAACAGAAAATCAATCATTTGGGGCGGCATCCTGATGGCCATTGGTCAATTCTTGATGTTTGCCAGCGGATCAGTTTATAAAGACCCGACACTTGCGCCACTGCTGATGTACACGGCACTCGGCTTTATCATTTTTGGAAATGGCTTCTTCAAGCCTAACATCTCCACAATGGTGGGTCAGCTTTATCGCCCCGGCGACAAAAGAGTGGATGCCGCTTTCAGCATTTTTTACATGGGCATTAACCTGGGGGCATTTATTGCGCCGCTGGTGTGCGGCATTTTGGGTGAGGTTTATGACAGCAATGGCAATAACCTGCCTGAGTATTACAAGTGGGGCTTTTTGTGCGCGGGGCTGGGCATGGTGCTCAGTTTGATCATATTCATCACGCTTAAAAATAAATACATCGTTACGCCTGAAGGTGTGCCGATTGGTGGCATCCCCGAGCGCATTGCCCCCCACCCCACCATTGAGAAATCGCCCAGCGGGAACAGCATGAATGCAAAATCGGCAGTGGGGTGGATTGCCCTTGCCCTGGGATTATTGTTTCTATTCAAAGGAATTCTGGCATTCGACCTTATTGGGTCCATCATCTTTTCGTGCTGCCTTGTTGCACCGGCTTTCATCATCAGCGACAAGAGCCTGAGCACTGTGGAACGCCGGAGGATTTGGGTGATATACATTGTTGCATTCTTTGTAATATT
>CBDTVD010000020.1:0-14742 GCA_965363965.1 uncultured bacterium | reverse complement strand
TTCTCCATCAATAAAGCCACTGAACATTATTGATGGGGCATACATGGGCAGCAAGGCTGGCATTTATTTCAAGGCTGCCGACAACTTTTCAGGGGTAGATAGTTTCAGGGGAACCATTGACGGAAAGTGGGTGCTGTTTCAATTTGAAGGGAAAAGCAGCACGCTATGGTATGCCTGGGATAATCAATGTCCCCGTGGTGAGCATCTGCTGTCCATCAGCGTTTGGGATGCAGTGGGCAATCAAACCACTCAAAGCTATCGCTTTATGCGCTGAAGCTAATTTTGCCCCTTGATGGGCATTGAAACTTTGGCTGTTGGCCAAAAGGCACCTGATTTTGAAACCAAAAATCAGGATGGAAAAACTATAAAACTCTCGGATTTCAGGGGAAAAAAGGTCGCCCTGTATTTTTATCCCAAGGACGACACCTCAGGTTGCACCAAGCAATCGTGCAACCTCCGCGATAATCACCAGGAAATGTTAAATCGAGGGTTTGTGGTGCTTGGCGTTTCAGCCGATGATGTGGCAAGCCACAAAGACTTTGCGGAAAAATTTCAGCTTCCATTCGATCTGCTGGCAGACACAAGCAAAGCAATCATTGAAAGTTATGGGGTGTGGGGTGAGAAAAACTTGTATGGTAAAAAATTCGATGGCATCCACCGGATTACCTATATAATTGACGAAGATGGCATGATTGCAGACGTCATCAAGAAGGTGAAAACGGATGACCATGCCGCCCAAATACTCAAATGACCACGATGGGCAATCTGGCAGACCTAAGGGAGAGTTATGGAAGGGGAGAACTTAGGGAATCAACCCTGCCAGAGGACCCGATTAGGTTATTTGGCAATTGGATGGCTGATGCCATTGAATCCAAAATGACCGACCCCAACGCCATCGCCCTGGCAACTGCCGATTCAAACGGCCAGCCCTCAGTGAGGATTGTGTTGTTGAAGGGCTTCGGGCCGGATGGCTTTGTTTTTTATACCAATTATTCAAGCCGGAAAGCAAGAGAATTGGCTGATAACCCAAAGGCTTCTTTTTGCCTACATTGGCCGATTTTAGAGCGGCAGATTCGGGTAGTGGGTTCAGTGGAAAAAGTAAGCAGTGCTGAATCGGACAAATACTTTCAATCTCGGCCATATGAAAGCCAGCTCAGCGCAGCAGCCAGCCCCCAGAGTGCTGCAGTTTCGATGGATGAACTGCTGGCGATGAGAGAAAGAGTTAAATCCTTATCAGCTGAGAGCGGGGTACAAAGACCTGAAAATTGGGGAGGCTATCGGATTATTCCTGAGGAGATAGAATTTTGGCAAGGCAGGCCAAACCGGCTCCATGACCGAATTCGCTATCGAAAAATGGATGGAACCTGGGTTATTGCGCGCCTGGCGCCTTAAAGACCGAGATAATGCTTCAGTTTGAATAGCTGAACCTGCTCGGTCGCACTTTTTCTGCCGTCACTGGCGATTATTTGTTTCAGGTCCCTGAAAATAGCAGTTTTGTCGGCATTTGAGAGGTTGAATTTTTCTACTGATCTCTCAATATACTCCTTCATTTTCACTTCATTATGACTTTTGAAGAGATGGAGGGTCTGGCGATACACCTTCTCAAAATGCTCTTCATCCACAATGTTCCGCTTCTGCAGTTTTTCAGCAATCAAATCCATTTCTTCATCTTGCATGTTGAAATCGGAAAATGCCCCGCAGAGATACAGATAAAGGATAAATTCTTTGTAGGCGAGGTCGCCTTTTACTTCTTCAGTAGGCATGGTAATAAGGGAAGCGAAATTGCGGTGAGATAAGCCTTTAACGCACATGCACGGTGAAAAGGTTTAATGTGGCACCCATGCAACTTATCGCCGAGAATTTGCATCTTTACAATGGATTGGCAGCAAACTGGCATGCAAGCTTGCTCAGCAGCCAATCGCCCATCTTAAAACAACCTCCCTGCAAATGAACCTCTCATCCCTGGACGAAACCCAATTGGTGGGCCAGTGCATGAAAGGGATTGCACGGGCGCAAAAGGAACTTTATGACAGATTCAGCCCCAGGATGTTCAGCCTGTGCCTGCGATATGCCAGTGATGCAGATCAGGCGCAGGATTTTCTGCAGGATGGATTTATAAAAGCGTTCAACAATTTGGGCCAATGGAGCGGAAGTGGCAGTTTTGAGGGCTGGCTGAGGCGGGTGATTGTAAACACTGCTCTGAGCATTCTTCGAAAAAATCGTCCGCTGATAGCAGCAGAGGATATAAGTGATATGCCAATGGCCTTGCAGGACAATGCTGTTGATGTAATCAGCACCATGAGTGCCGATGAATTGATGGCCCACGTACAGGCTTTGCCGGATGGCTATCGCATAGTATTCAACCTCTACGTAGTAGAAGGATATAACCACAAGGAAATTGCCGAAAAACTCGGCATCACCGAAAGCACCTCGAAAACTCAACTCCTCCGCGCCCGAGCAGCGCTTCAAAAAAAGCTCAAAAAAAAGAGAAATGAAAATTTACAAGATAGACGACCTGTCGGCGCAAGAGCGGCACGATAACCTCGTCAGGCAAAAACTGCAGGGGCATGGCGTTGCACCCCCAGCCGATGCATGGTCAGCCGTGCAGGGCGGCATCAACAGGCCCAAAAAGCGCAGGGCAATACTTTGGCTTCCGCTGGCGCTGCTTGCCGTGTTGGGTACAGGCGGATACTGGGCATTTGAAAGTTATAGCCTGGGAGAAAATTCTTCCACCTACACCAATTCAGCTTCTCAATCTCCTTATGATTTGTTAAGCAGCGAGAAAACGGAAGACCCGATGACACCTGCAGAGAATAATCTCACTGCCTTTGGAGATAATTTTTCGGTATCTATTGATGAGCAAAATTCAGATGTTCTGGGCAGCTCTGCCAGCAGAGCCTCTGAAAACTCACTCCGAAATCAAGGCCGATCAGGCCAAATTCAAGGAAGTGAAGGTGCAAATTCCAAAACCACATTTGCTCAAGGCAATTCGGCTGGCAATTCTACCCTGCCCATCAATAACAATGGGCTTATCGAATCGTTGAATACACTTAATGGCCAGACCAGCAGCCAGAATTCTGCAAATGATAACCTGAGTAATGGGGAGCCTTCGCTGGAAAATTCTGAATCGGAAAACATCGCAGCTGCCGATGAATCAAAGTCAATTTCCGATACTGCCATTGCAGAGTCCATGGAGAAAAAAGATAAATCAAAACCATCAATGGCCAAGCAAATGCGCCCAGGGTGGAGCTGGGGCTTCGAGGTCAGCAGCGGAATCAGCAGCAGAAAACTCAGCCAGTTTCAATCAACTACTGAGGAAGTCAGCCACCTGAATGACTTTGAGCGCAGCAGCATGGCATGGCGAGTGGCCGTAACCGGAAATTATTATCTCAGACATCAATGGAGCAGTCAATTCAGCCTGGGTTTAAATCGCAGGAGCTTCATGACTGATGGGCGAGTTAATCAATATTATGGAGATAGTTTGGTAACCCAATCAAACTATCGCGGGCAGAGGGTGAATTTCTTTGAGTCATCTGCCGGCGGATACACGCTCGCCGCCGACCCCCAGAGCGAAGCATGGACTCAAATTGAGGCTGGCAATTACACTGTCAGACATGATTTCTACACCTTTCAAGCCAGCGCAGGCTTGCGGTACGGATTAAAACTTGGCAATCGCCCTGCATTTGTTTCAGGGGTGCTGATGCCCGGGTGGACAGTTAGTTCTTCAAGCAAATTGAAAGCATCGGAAAGCGGAAGTTTGCAGGGTATGGAGACTATGTACAAAGGCAAAAGCAAAGATGTCAACCTCAGTTACAGTTTGCGTGCAGGCATGCTGTTTCCAGTGTCAAACAACGCCATAATGGAAGTTGGCCCCGAATTTAATTACAGCCAAACTACCTTGTTCAATGGGGTGAATTATGAAACCCACCCTTACAGCATTCTTTTCAACGTTGCCATCCACCGGCGCTGGTGAAGCTACTGACCCCCAAAATGCCCATTGTCAGAAATATCTTGGGGGATAAGGTAAAGTCGGGATAATTTCGTGCCCTCGGAAAAACCGAGTGCGAAAAATCAGAATCGAATGATCGAGCTATATGTAGTAATTGGCATTGCCGTGGTCGGCTTGCTCTTCTCCCTCTTCAAATCCGCTTGGGTTGTCAAACAGCATGACGGGGAGGAAAAAATGCGGACTATCGCCAAGCACATTGCTGACGGTGCGCGTGCCTTTTTGAAAGCCGAATACACAGCGCTTGCCATTTTTGTAGTGGTGGTGGCTGTGCTCCTCGGCTTTCTGGCAGATGAAAAATCTTCACATCCACTCATTTCCCTCGCTTTTGTGATTGGCGCAGGCTTATCAGCCCTTGCAGGTTTTCTGGGAATGAGGATTGCAACAAAATCCAACGTTCGCACAACCGAAGCCGCACGCACCAGCCTGAGCAAAGCCCTGAAAGTGAGTTTCAGCGGAGGCACTGTGATGGGAATAAATGTTGTCTCACTGGGTGTGCTTGGAATTGCCATTCTGTATATTGTATTGGACAGCGTTCTGCCAAAAATCGGGGATATAGTGGCTGACCAGCGAAGGCTGCTTGAGGTACTGATAGGTTTCAGCCTCGGTGCCGAGAGCATTGCACTTTTTGCCCGTGTGGGCGGAGGCATTTATACCAAAGCCGCTGACGTGGGCGCTGACTTGGTAGGTAAAATTGAAGCGGGAATTCCAGAAGATGACCCTCGCAACCCTGCGGTAATCGCTGACAATGTAGGCGACAATGTCGGTGACGTTGCCGGCATGGGTGCTGACTTGTTCGGCAGTTACGTTTCTACCATACTGGCCACCATGGTTCTGGGGGTTACACTGAGCTCGACCATTAGCGGGGGGCTTGAAATGGGAGGTATTCTGCTGCCGCTTGTAATAGCAGGGGCAGGCATCATTTTTTCAATCATTGGATCATTGTTTGTGCGCATCAGCACTGAGGAGGGCAGCCCGCAGCGCGCACTCAACATCGGGAATTTTGGAGCGGTAATCCTTACTGCTATTGCCTCTTATTTCATCATCCAGCATTTGCTGCCTGAAACCTACAACTCTAACCTTGGCGGTGCCATTTCGAGTTTCCGCGGCATCCACGTGTTTTACAGCGTTCTCATCGGGCTCAGCGTTGGCACATTGATCAGCCTGATAATCGAGCACTATACTGCCATGGGCAGGGGCCCTGTACTGCGCATCATCAATGCCAGCGGAACTGGTCCTGCAACCAACATCATCAGCGGCCTGAGTGTCGGGATGATGTCAACCGCGCTGCCCACAATCGTTCTGGTAGGCGGCATAGTGGCTGCTTATGCCACTGCGGGCCTATATGGGGTCGCAATGGCAGCAACCGGCATGATGGCCACCACAGGCATACAGCTGGCCATTGATGCCTTCGGCCCCATTGCAGATAATGCGGGCGGCATTGCTGAAATGAGCGAATTACCAAAAGAAGTTCGTCAGCGCACAGACATACTGGACTCCGTTGGAAACACTACCGCTGCCATAGGCAAGGGCTTCGCCATCGCCTCAGCGGCACTCACTTCACTGGCGCTGTTTTCAGCCTTTATGGAAACAAGTCACCTCGAATTGATCAACATTGCAAATGCACGTGTGCTTGGCGGCCTGCTGATTGGCGGCATGCTTCCTTTTCTGTTCAGTTCACTGGCCATGCGTGCAGTGGGTGATGCTGCAAATGCCATGGTTGAAGAAGTTCGCCGCCAATTTCGCACCATCCCTGGAATACTCGAGGGCACTGGGCAGGCTGAATATGACAAGTGTGTGATGATATCCACCAACGCTGCCATCAAACAGATGATTCTTCCAGGTGCCATCACCATCATTGCGCCGATTTTCGTGGGCTTTGCAATGGGTGCTGAAGCATTGGGCGGTTTTCTGGCAGGTGTGCTGGTGAGCGGTGTGATGATGGCATTTTTTCAAAGCAATGCCGGCGGCGCCTGGGACAATGCAAAAAAATCTTTCGAGAAAGGCGTTACCATAAATGGCAAGCAATATCTGAAAGGCAGCGACCCGCACAAAGCCGCAGTAGTCGGTGACACCGTTGGCGATCCTTTTAAGGACACAAGTGGCCCATCGCTCAACATCCTTATCAAATTGGTTTCGATTGTGGCCCTGGTTATTGCACCCCTGCTCTACACAGGCGATGGAAGCAAAACAAATACTCGGGAAATTGTCAACCCAATCGAGCAGCCCATGCCGGTGCAGAAGTAATCCACAATCATACTAAAGCCTGTGGATATCTTGTTTACTTTGCAAGGTGAAATGGGCACGGCAAAAAATACCTAAAGTAAAAATGGGCACCAGGGGGCGTAAAATCGTCCTTTGGTGCCTTGCTTTGGTGGCAGCAACACCACTGCTGATTGGTTCCCTGGCATTTGTATTTAGGGAGCAACTGAAGAAATATGCACTGGCTTCTGTTGAGGGCAGCTTGCACACCGCTGTCAGCATAAATAAGATAAGCATTTCACCCTGGCGGCATCTGCCATACATCGGGGTAAACCTGGACGAAATTGTGGTTGAGTCCGTTTTGCCCACCCATCCCAGGCTGTTTTCGGCAGGGCGATTGTCGGTTGCATTTAATCCGCTCAGCCTTTTATTTGGACATTATTCCATAGATCGCATTTCCATCGATTCTGCCGAGATATTTCTTGTCCGCGATTTTTGGGAAAGGACCAATTGGGACTTTTTGAGTGAAACAAACTCATCAAATGATGAAGCAGAGGCAGACTTCGCCATTGCGCTCAGCCGCCTTCATATCACAAACTCTCATATCCAGTATTCTGATGGTGCCGCAGACTTCTTTGCAGAGTATGATATCAGCGATGCAAATCTAAGCGGAGTATTCACAGGAACGGAGACTACCGTTCAGATGGAGTTGAATGGCATTTGCCAAAAGATGAAGACGGATAATGTCAGCCTGATTAATGGCCCATTGGATATTGATTTGGATGGAACGATATCAACTGGCGGCACACAGCTAACATTCAGTAATTGTGCATTGCGTGCAGGTGATGCAAATTTTGCAGTTAGCGGGCAAATCAATCTTTTGGGCACTAATCGCGGTACATTAAACATTGATGTAAAGCCAAGCAAAATCTCAGTCCTCGAAAATCTCATTCCTCACCATTACTATGTTAAATCTGCTGGTATGAGTTATCAGGGCATAGCTGGGGGCAAAGTTGTAATCAGCGGAGAGTTTTCGGGAAAGGATGCCCCAACCGTTGATGGTGCCATTGAAGTAAAAAAAGGCGGTTTCCAGACAGCAGACCTCCCAAAAAAAATCGACAGGGTCTCTTTTAAGGCAAAATTTCATGTTCCATCAAATTTGAAATATGCCACCGTGAATGCAAATCAAATTCAGGCCCAATATTTTGGAAGCCAGCAAACAGGGACTTTCACCCTCCGCAACTTCGATAGGCCTTATATCCAAATCAGCTATTCTGGCACACTGAAGGGCACAGCGATTGCGGAGCTGGCAAGCATTAAAACTGAAGCAAGCGAAGGGGCAGTAACACTCAAATTAACCGCACAGGGGAACTTGGATGATTTCGCCGACCTAAAATTTTCGAGGTTAAAATTGCAAGGCACCGCAATTGCTGCTGGGTTGGGCTGGAATGCCGCAGGTCAAATGCCCGAAATTTCCAACCTGGATGCTGAGTTGGCATTCAGCGGCCAGGAACTCACCATCACCAGTTTATCTGCTGAAAGCGGGCCGAGTGATATTCAGGCTAATGGCAGATTGTTTGGGCTGCTCGATTTTTTAGAGGACAATCATAATATACTGAGGGGCAATTTGGCAGTCAGCAGCAAAATGCTTGATCTCGATGAGCTTTTGCCTTCCTCCAATGATCACATATCCAGCAATGGATCAAATTTCACAATTCCAACTAACGTTGATTTGGCCCTGACTATGCAAGCCTCGCGGTTGCTGAAGGATAAGATAGACCTTCAAAATATCCTGGCCAATTGTGAGATAAATAAAGGCAGTTTAATGGTGAAGAAGATGAATGCGGACGCTTTTGGCGGAGCAATCTCCCTTTCAGGTGCTGCCTCTGACTTGGGTGCAGGCATAGCAGTTGCTGGTGAAATAAAAGCAGTGAGTGTGGATGTGCCAGACATGCTGAAAGCATTCGATAATTTTGGCCAGGCAGAAATTACCGATAAACACTTGAAAGGTTATTTAACCGCCGACACAAAATTCAGTTTCAGCCTGCAGCCAGATGGCAATATCAATTTGCGGAGCCTGAAAGCCACAGCAGACTTGACCTTAAAAAAAGGCCAGTTGATTGGCTTTGAACCACTGAAAGAAACGGGAAAGTTTGTAAAGACAGGTAGTTTAGACAACATTGAATTTGAAAAAATCGAGACCAGAATCGTCATCAAAAACGAATCTGTGCAGTTTGCACCCACGGAAGTCAAATCTTCAGCAACCAATTGCACCATTTCTGGAGAGCATGGATTTGACAATTCGCTCAATTATCATGTCAGGCTGAATGCAAGCCAACTGGTGATGGGCAAGCGCAAAAATCATGATTCTGAGTTTGGAATTGTTGAAGTGGATGAGCGGCAAGGCTTAAAAGTGAGTGTGCACGTTACTGGCACAGCCGATAACCCTAAGGTTTCCTATGACAAAGCCGCGGGGGAGCAGCAACTGAAAAATAACGTGAGTGCTGAAGTGAATTCGATAAAAGAAATAGTAGTTCCTAACCTGAAACCTGCCACATCCTTAACTCAGCGCAAAGAGGGGGAAACGCCAGGCCGCAAACCATACTGGAAGAAGAAAGCTGAAGAAGGGGGCGGCTATGAGCTTGAGTGACCAACATTGTTAGTCACAAATAAGTGAGGTAATTTGCGGCTGCAGATGGAAATCAGAAAGCGCCGGAGCTGGCAAAAGTGGGGGATTGGCGCCATGGCCCTCGGCATCAGCATCTTCTTTTTGATTTTTACCAACCTGCTTGTGGGAGAGCTCTCTATGGAAAAGAAGGCTCAGGTCGAGGCACTCGCCAAGGCTTACGCAGCTTTCAATCAGGAGCTGGATGATTATACTGATGTACTGAATACCATTCGGAATAATCAAACCATCCCTATCATTTTGGCAGATGGAAATGGTAACCCTGTTGATCACAAAAACCTGGACAGCGCCAAAGTGGCTGAGCCCGGCTTTCTGGAGGCAGAAATCAGCCGAATGTCCTTTTATAACTCGCCCATTCCCATCAAAATCAATGCGGATGAGGAATGGTACATCTATTACAAGGAGCAGCCAGCCATCACTTTGCTGCGATATTTTCCTTATTTGCAGTTGCTGCTCATCAGCGTTTTTCTGGTGATTACTTATATGGCATTCAACGCCAGCCGCCGCGCCGAGCAAAACAGGGTATGGGTCGGTCTGGCCAAAGAAACGGCACACCAAATCGGCACTCCGCTTTCTTCACTGATGGCTTGGGTTGAATACATGAAAGCCAGCGAAGGCAAAGTGGATAATGACATACTCGATGAACTGGAAAAAGATCTGCACCGCCTTGATGTCATCACCGAGCGATTCAGCAAGATAGGTTCAGTGCCCGAACTTAAACCGGTGGCAATTTTCCCCCTTGCCCAGGAGGCAATCGGTTATCTTAGCAGGCGCATTTCAAGGCAGGTAAGCGTATCCATGCATCCGCGCAGTGCGCAAGAACCTTTAGCCATGATCAATAAAAACTTATTCGACTGGGTGCTTGAGAACCTTGTCAAAAATTCTGTGGACGCCATGGATGGAGTTGGAAAAATCATTTTCCGAATCTCTGAAACCAAGACCCATGTATATCTGGACATCAAGGATACGGGCAAAGGAATTGCCCGCTCGCAGTTCAAGACCGTCTTCGAGCCCGGCTTCACCACCAAGCAGCGCGGATGGGGGCTGGGGCTGAGCCTTGCCAAGCGCATCATCGAAAACTACCATTCAGGTGAAATTTTTGTGCATGATTCTGAGATTGGGTCTGGCACAACGTTTAGGATCAAACTGGTCAAGGCCTAAAGCATCATAACCGGTTAATCTCTTTGCACCAGCCTACTTTTGCGCACGAGATGACATCGACATACATATGCTGAAAAGCATGACAGGATATGGCTTGGCCGTGATTGAATCTGCTGAGTTTACTGTGAGGGTTGAAATAAAAGCCCTAAATAGCCGTGGCCTTGATTTGATGGTGAGGGTGCCGCGCCAGCACAGTGAAAAAGAAATAGCCCTGAGGAGTGAACTGACACCGAAACTTGGAAGGGGAAAGGTTTCCATCTGGATTGAGGTCAATTATGTCGGCGGCGATTCGGTGAAAAGGGCTTATAGTGAAGAACTTGTACGTGCCTACTATCGCGATGCTGAAAGAATTGCAGATGAATTGGGTGCCGATAAATCGGGATTGCTGGCAGTGATTTTACAGTACACTGACGTACTTGAACAGCACGAAGAGGTGGCAGGGCCAAGCGAGTATGAGTGGGCAATGGTGGTGCGGGCCCTGGCAGAGGCACTGAATCATTTTGACACCTATCGGATAAATGAGGGGCAGGTGCTTGAAACTGAAATTGCCCAATATGCCATGGTCATACGCAAAGAACTGGCGACAATTGAAGGAAAAAAGTCGGTCCGCCTTTCTGAAATTCGATCGTCACTTGCCGAGAAACTACAGGCCTTGATGGATGAGGGAAGGATTGATGCTGCCCGATATGAGCATGAATTGATATTCTACGCAGAGAAACTGGATATTACCGAAGAAATTGTCAGGCTGGGTGCACATCTCAATCTTTTTGCAGAGAGCCTGCATGAGCAATATCCTGGCAAGAAACTCGGGTTTGTGGCCCAGGAAATGGGCAGGGAAATCAACACCATAGGCTCAAAGTGCAATGACGCGGCTATCCAGCACCACGTTGTCATCATGAAAGAAGAACTTGAGAAAATTAAAGAGCAACTGCTGAATGTGCTCTGAAGAAAATCAAAGGCAAATAAAAAAAGGGCAGGTTTCGCCAACCTGCCCTTTTGTAAGTTTCTATTTGGCCCGGTGCCAGCACCACGCCATCATGATTTAAGCTTCTGCGCTTGCTTCAGCTTGCTGAGCACCCTGTGCCAATACGCTGACAAAACTTTTTCCTTCCCTGCCTTTGCGGAAAGTAACGATGCCAGGCACCAGCGCGAAAATGGTGTGATCCCTGCCGAGACCTACGCCGTTGCCGGGATGATGCTTGGTGCCCCGCTGGCGAACGATGATGTTGCCGGGGATGGCTGGCTGGCCGCCAAAAATTTTGACGCCAAGCCTTTTGCTTTCCGAATCTCGGCCGTTTCGGGTACTCCCTACGCCTTTCTTACTTGCCATTGAATTTTAATTTTTTCTTGGTTGGATGGGTTGAGCCTGGCTAAACAAAAATCTCTTCGATTTGAATTTGTGTGAGCGACTGGCGATGACCTTTTTTGAGACGATAGCCTTTGCGGCGTTTCTTTTTGAAAATCATTACCTTATCGCCGAGCAAATGCCGCAGGACGGTGGCCTTGACAAAAGTGTTACCGAGTGAATCGATTTTGGTTTCTCCGCCATCTTTTCCGATGAGGAGCACTTTTTCAAATTCAATGGTCTCACCTTCAGCCTTGTCGAGACGGTTTACGTAGAGTTTGCGCCCTACTTCTACTGGGAATTGCTGGCCGGCAATTTCAACGATTGCGAACATAGCTGCCGTTTATTGAGGTGCAAAGGTAAGGTGCAGAACCCCCACTTCTTACCTTTTTGTTTTCATAGTGCTCAATTATCGGGTTCTGAGATACAGGCTTTTCAGCTGGGGGCAGGGTTTATACCGCCCATCATGGGTGTCAGCCTGCAGTGCTTCAAGCGTTTCATAAACATACCGCACACCGATTTTGCTTAGCCATTCAAATGGCCCCTGAGGATAATTAACTCCCAGTTTCATGGCCTCGTCAATTTCGTCAGGTGAGGCTGTCCCTTCCTGTGAGGTAAAAAAACCTTCATTAATGACTGCATAGACCAACCGGGGTGAGACCATGCCCACTCTATCAGCCACCCACTGGCAATCCCAATCAAGGTTCGACAGGATATTTTCCATTACTGGCTTGCTGCTTTGATTGAATACCGAAATTTCAATTTTATCTCGATTAATAAACGTTGGGTGAGCATTCATGCCGATGAGATGGCATAGCATCGGCTGGCTGATGCTGGCGGCCATGCTGGCCAGGTTTCGCTTTACCGCGCCCCCCACAACAACTTTTCCTTGCAAGCCAGCATAAGTGCTCAGCAGAAAAGCTTGGTCTTCCAAGAGCATGTCGAATACAACGTCATAATCTTCAAGAGGCAATTGGGCGATGGGCACGTTCGGCTCGAAATAATCTGCAGAATGGCCCTTCAGGCGCGGCCCAAGTTCATCGAGCTGAATGCCCGTGCCCCTTGCGAGTATTTTCATTTTTTAAAAGTTTAGTGTAGTGGTGGCAGGTGGAGGGGCTTGACTTATTATTTGACTTCCCAGGTCTCCCTTCCCTGGATGAGTTTGTTGAGATCAGGTGTGCCGCTGGCGGCAGCTTGCTGGAGCTGGTGATGCAGCAAATCCTCATAACAAGGCCGGGCAGTGGCATAAAAAACGCCAAATGGCCGAGGAAGTGCATTTTCCTGTTCAGGATGATGAAAAAAACGTGCGAGCGTTTGCGCTTTCCAAAAATCCGACTCATCATGTATCCATAGGTCTGTTGAGCTGAAATCTCCGCCATCTAAACTCACTACCTCAGGTTTCAAGCCATCCAGCCGAATGCCAAATTCTGCATTGTTGCCAAAAGTAAGTGGCTTACCGTTTTCAAGCATCAAGGTATTGAGCTGTTTTTGGCCCTTGGCAGTAAACACCTCGAATGCACCATCGTTGAACACGTTACAGTTTTGGTAAATCTCAAGGAAACTGGTGCCCTTGTGCTCTGCTGCCCGCTGGGTCATTGCCTGCAGATGTTTCGGGTCTCTGTCTATACTCCGTGCCACGAAACTGGCATCTGCGCCAAGGGCGAGGGCCAAAGGATTGAAAGGATGGTCTATAGAGCCCAGCGGTGTGCTCTTTGTTATTTGCCCAGTTGGTGAGGTTGGGGAGTATTGCCCTTTTGTCAGGCCATAAATCTCATTATTGAAAAGCAACAGCTGGACATTGATATTGCGGCGCAGCAGGTGGATGGTGTGGTTGCCGCCAATGCTGAGCCCATCCCCATCACCAATAACCACCCACACGCTCAAATCAGGCCGGCTGATCTTCAGCCCTGAGGCAATGGCTGTTGCCCGGCCATGAATGCTGTGGATACCGAAAGTTTCCATGTAATAGGGAAACCTTGAACTGCAGCCAATGCCGGAAACAAAGACCATATTCTCCCGCGGAATGCCCAGTGCAGGCACTACGGTTTGCACTTGTTTCAAGATGCTGTAATCTCCGCAGCCGGGGCACCAGCGCACATCTTGGTCGGTTTGCAGATCTTTTGGCGTCATTGTACCTATTTCAGGCTGCATCATCGGGGCGATTTAAATGGATGTATATCTGGTCAAGTATCTCGCCCACAGCGAATGGCAGCCCCTGAATTTTTGAATATCCGATGGCTGGAACCAAAAACTCTGCCCTGATGAGCCTCAGCAAGTGCCCGCTATTGTTTTCAGGTATTAAAATTTTGCCATATGACTTTAAGATTTCACCGAGGTTTTTTGGGAACGGATTAAGCCAGGTGAGGTGCAGGTGCGCAACCGGATACCCATCGGCATGCAATTGCATCACGGCAGTTTTTACTGTACCATATACTGACCCCCATGTTACCACAAGCAGCGGGCCTGAAGGCGGGCCTGCATCAAGCGCTGCAAGTGTAATATGATCAGAAATTGATTCTACCTTTTGAGCTCGAATTTTAACCATGCGTTCATGGTTTCCAGGGTCATAACTGATGTTGCCTGTCAAGGCCTCTTTTTCCAGCCCGCCTATACGGTGTTCAAGGCCGCTGGTGCCAGGCAAGGGCCAGCTGCGGGCTCCATTAACATCACGCTGGTAGGGATAGAATTTTTCTCCCACGGGCGGAATGGTTTGGATATTCGGCGAAATGTTTCCAAGGTTTTCAAGTTGGGGATACCGCCAGGGTTCTGACCCATTGGCCAGAAAAGCATCGCTCAGAAAGAAAACTGGTGTCATATGCTCTACCGCAATCCGGCAAGCCTCGAAAATGCAAAGGAAACAATCAGCAGGCGATTTGGCGGCAATAATCGGCAATGGTGCTTCGCCATGCCTGCCATACATGGCCAGCATCAGGTCAGCCTGCTCGGTTTTAGTGGGCATTCCAGTGCTGGGCCCTGCCCGCTGCACGTCAATGACAACCAGGGGCAGTTCCAGCATCAATGCCAGGCCTATACCCTCAGCTTTCAAGTCAATTCCGGGCCCGCTTGATGCGGTTACACCCAGGCTGCCGCCATAACTGGCACCAATGGCAGCACACACCGCAGCGATTTCATCCTCTGCCTGAAAGGTGGTGATGCCGAAATTTTTGTGCCGAGCCAATTCGTGCAAAATGTCGCTGGCTGGGGTAATGGGGTATGTGCCATAGAAAAGTTTCAGGCCTGCCTTTTGGCCCGCAGCCACCAATCCATAGGCGGTGGCCAGGTTGCCAGTGATGCTTCTATATCGCCCAGCCGGCATGCTCCCCCGGGGCACCTCATATTTTT
>CBDTVD010000019.1:0-14832 GCA_965363965.1 uncultured bacterium | reverse complement strand
CATGTCGGCGCGCTTCAGCAGCGCCTCCCATTTTATGTGCGTGTTGCACAGCACACATGGATTCGGGGTTCTGCCGCCGAGATACTCATGCACAAAATTCGATATCACATGCTCTGTAAACTCTTCACGGATATCCACGATGATGTGATGAATGCCGTGGTCCACTGCTACCCCGCGCGCATCGTTGATTGAATCGAGGCTGCAGCAGCCAGTCTCCTTTTTGCTGCCTCCGCTTGTTTGATAATCCCAGGTTTTCATGGTTACCCCGATGGGTTCCCAGCCCTGCTCTTTCAGCATCACGGCCGCCACCGTACTGTCGATTCCGCCGCTCATGGCGACCAATATGCGTCCGTTTCTCGACATCGCAATGGGGGTAACAAAGTTCAGGCCCAGAGAATTTCAATCGGCAGCGGGCCTTTTGAGCCTATAGCGAACCAAGGCTTGCTGTAAATTGCCGAAGCGTGCACCCTTTGCCATCAGTATTTTCCACAGTGCCCAATCTTCCTGCCCGTCATAGCCATCTGGATAGGGATTCTGTTTCAGCCAGTGTGCACTCAGCATCACCGTGGGGTGAGCCATTGGATTAGATACTGGCATGGCCGCCGCTATCTCATCATGGCCCTCAGGATACCGCCATAATCGCTCCCCTCCCCCATCACTGAATGCCAGCATGCTGGTGCCCAGTACCAATTGGGGCGTTATGGCCTTGAATTGCTCTGTAAGTCGGCGGGGGTGGTTGATGTCATCGGCATCTGCGCGCGCAATCCATCGGCCTCGGCATTGGCTGACACCGAAATTCAAAGCATCCACAATGCCCAGATGCGGCCGACTGAAAATTCGGATGCGCGGGTCATCAACCAAAGTTGCCTTTTGCAGCGTGTCATCACTGCTGCCATCATCCACCAAAACCAGCTCCCAGTTTTTAAAAGTTTGCCCGAGTATTGATTCAATCGCCTGCCCGATTTTCGGGCCAGCGTTGTAGGCTGGCATCAGCACACTGATGATTGGGTTGGCTCTCATGGCGGCTCGGCCTTCAAAGGTCATCCCAAAATAGCAGACTATTAATTTTGACATAAGACCATCCACATCATCATGCGCAAACTCATCGTCGTCTTCCTCCTTCTGCCTTCGCTCACCTTCGGCCAAATGGTCGAAAGTGCAAGAACCGATTACGTCCCCGATCTTCCCTTTGATGCATACGGAAAAATGACGGTAGATAAATCGGCCATCACCGTGGGCTCGGCTGATGCAGTTTATGCCCGCGGCAAGGGTCTGATGGCAGATTTAACAGGTTCCAACCCTAAACTGATTACAGTCGACGACAAAAGCAGCGGAGTAATTGCGGCCCGCTTCACCAGGATTGTTTACGGCAAAATGCTCGGCATAGCATGGCCAATGGAATGCAACTTCACCCTGAAAATTCAAACCAAAGAGGGCAAATACCGCTACACAATCTCGGATTTTGAGTATGTGAGCACTGAAACCCATGATGGTGACACCACCATTCGTGTTTATTCACCAGCCGACTTATTCGCGGCCAAGAAATACTACAATGGCAAAGGCGAGCCCAAACCCAACAACCTGCAAATCCACAATACCACGCTGGGCATGCTGAAAGAGTTGACAGAGCTGATTGAAAAGGAAATGGGCGACGAGTGGTAATAAAGCATTCACCGATTAAATAGGCTCATCGCCTTTTCAATCCCCTCCAGCATGGCGGTTTGCACGGCCTCAGCGGCGCGTGCGATGTTTTCCTCGATGGTTTTTTGCTCCCCGGCATTCCACCTGCCCAGCACATAATCCACTTGCTTTCCTTTGCTGAAATCGGCACCAATCCCAAACCTCAGGCGCGGATAATCATCTGTGCCCAGCACTTCGCTGATTGAGCGAAGGCCATTGTGCCCGCCGTGGCTGCCCTTTGGCCGGAATCTGATTTTGCCATATGGCAGCGCAAGGTCATCCGTAACCACCAGCAGCTGGGCAGGCGTCAGTTTCAACGCATTCAGCCAATGCCTGGCCGCCCCTCCGCTCAGGTTCATGTACGTGTCAGGCTTGATGACGGTGGCCGTTTTGTTTTTGAATCGCACTTCAGCCACCAATCCGAATCTGCCGCTTTTCCACTCGCCTTTCCCCTGTTCTGCCAGCAATTCGGCCACCTTAAAGCCGATGTTGTGCCGAGTATCTGCGTATTCGGGCCCTGGGTTACCCAGGCCCATCAATAAAAACTGGCTTGCCATGCCTTTTTTTGAAAAGGGAGCAAAGGTATCCCCCCGCGAAAAAGGGCAGCAGCAGGGCCAACAATAAGCCACGATGGCGGGTTAGTGCGCCATACAACAACCAACAACACAACTATAAACCATGCAATGGCTGATTGAAATCGCTATCAACGCGCTTATCGTCCTGGGGGTAGCTTACCTCTCTCCCAAAATTGATGTCAAAAACTTTGCGGCCGCCCTGCTTGTCGCTTTTCTCATTGGAATTTTGAATCCAACCGTGGGCTGGATACTGCGCGGCATTGGCAACATTGCCACCCTGGGCATTGTCGCATTGCTTGGCCTGGGCTTTATCATCCGGATTCTGGTTTCGGCTGTCATCATCAAAATTGTTGATGCCCTTGTGGGCGGATTCAAGGTGAGGGGATTTGGCGCAGCACTGCTGATGGCGGTCATTCTGGCCGTAGCCAGCACCTTGCTCGATTACCTGCTGTGGGGTAACAGCTAATCCTGATCAGCCTTTCGGCCAAAACCGAAGCCCACGTTCGACTTGCCCTCTGGCGATTTCATCGCGATTTTCAGGGCCATCATTTCAAGGACTGCATTTGCGGCTTCCTCGCCTTTGTTGCCGAGGTTGCCGCCAGTGCGCTCTTCGGCCTGATGGTTATTTTCCACCAGCAGAATGCCAAAGCCAATCGGCCGATTGGCCCGAAGCTGGAGCAGGCTGAGTTGCTGACTGGTCTCTTGAGCCAGAACATCAAAGTGCGCAGTTTCGCCCTTCACCACGCAGCCCAGGGCCACCACCCCATCATATTGCCGAGATTCAAAGGCCCACTGGCAGCCGAGTGCGATTTCATGCGCACCTGGCACCCGCTGTACTAATATGTCGCTTGCCCCGAGGCCCCCTGAAATAAGGGCCGTTTTGGCGCCCTCAATCAACCGCGCAACGATTTCATCGTGCCATCGGCTGGCAATTATCGCAACTTTTTTTCCTTTCAAGGATTCGGGATTGGGAAGCACCGCAGCTGACTGGCCTGCCATTGACAGAATTTTTATCCTTTGATCTGCCCCTCTGCCCTGCCGAGGTACTTGTCTATTACCCCAGCTTCATCGCTCTGGGGATAGTTTTCCTTAACCTGGCGATACATATCCACCGCCTTCTCAGGTTTACCTATTTTTTCATAGGCAAGCCCAGCCTTGCGATAGTAACGCGGGGCTGTCAGGTTGTTGTCGTCCTTTTCTGCTGCTTTTTGATAATAGCTGGCAGCTTCCTCGTAATTTTTCAGCTGGGCATAGGCATCACCAATGGCACCGAGGGCGATTGGGCCCACCAGTTTGCTGCTGGTTTTGTACCCTTCCAGCTCATCAATTGCCTCTTGATATTTGCCTTGCTCAAGCAAAGCCAAGCCCAGATAAAGTTCAGCCAGCTCACCTGTTTTGGTGGGGCCATATTCATCGGCGATGTCCTCAAGCCCCAGGCCATATTGGCTGCCGTCACCTTTCATCGCCATGTTCAGGCTGTCGGTTTCAAACTGGCGCTGAGCTTTAAAAATGTTTTTCTCCGCTTCAGCTTCCAGCGGGCTCAGGTAAAAATAATTATACACCAAAACACCGCCGATTATTACCAATAATCCGGCGGCGGCATATGTCAGTATCTTTCTGTTGGCCTGCAAAAAACGCTCAAATTGCCCGCGGGGATCGGTTCCTGCGCGGGTTTCATCGGTTTTTACAGGTGCTTTCAATTCAGGCATCTTCTGGGCAAGGGGGAATCTCAGGAAAAAGGGGAGCGCAAAGGTAAGCCTGGTTTATGTTTGATTCTATAAGTTGAACTCCTTGCGCAAAAAGCGTTTCAGCATCTGGCCCTGGCCTGCCCATCTTTGCGCCGAAATGGGGGTGCAAACATCTTGGCAAAACACAGGCAGCAAAGCCACACGCGATGGCTTCGGGGAAGGATTATTGGAAGCTGGCCAGGCTGACAAGCGAATAGTCGGCCTTTGCGCCGACCTGACCGAAAGCTTGAAAATGGGAAAGTTTAAAGAAGAATTCCCAAGCAGGTTTTTTCAGATCGGCATTGCCGAGGCCAATATGATTGGCATTGCAGCGGGGCTCACAATCGGCGGGCACATTCCTTTCACCGGCACTTTCGCCAATTTTTCAACAGGCAGGGTCTATGATCAAATCAGGCAATCAGTGGCCTATAGCGGCAAGAATGTAAAAATCTGCGCCAGCCATGCAGGGCTTACACTGGGTGAAGATGGGGCCACCCACCAAATCCTCGAGGACCTCGGCATGATGCGCATGCTGCCAGGGATGACGGTAATCAACCCCTGCGATTTTAACCAGACCAAAGCTGCCACCCTGGCAATCGCAGCCCATCAGGGGCCAGTTTACCTGCGCTTTGGCCGCCCAAGCGTGCCCAACTTTACACCAGCCGATCAAAAATTCCAGATTGGCAAAGGCAACCTGATGATGGAAGGAACCGACGTTACCATCATCGCCTGCGGGCACATGGTATGGCATGCCCTTCAGGCTGCTGAAGAATTGCAGAATCAGGGAATTTCTGCAGCTGTCATAGACATGCACACCATTAAACCATTGGATGAGGAAATCGTCAAACATTGGGTTGGAAAAACTGGATGTGTGGTTACCGCTGAAGAGCATCAGCGCAATGGCGGCCTCGGTGATGCAGTTGCACAGGTGCTTGCCAGGCACCGCCCCACTCCTCAGGAATATGTTGCTGTGGATGATAGTTTCGGCGAAAGCGGCAAGCCCGACCAACTGCTGCAGAAATATGGCCTTACAAGTGCTGCCATCATCTCGGCTGCCCAGTCTGCCATTGCCCGAAAAAACGGCTGACAATAACCATCATTTAAACCGAGGCTGATTGGAAACGGATGAGGAAATCCTGCTCCAGCGGCTCAAGAACGCTGATACCCGCAGCTATGCCTTCCATCAGCTGGTGCACGCTTATTCGCCGAGGCTTTACCCCCTGATTCGCCGAATGCTGATCAGCCACGATGATGCAGATGATGCCCTGCAGAATGTCTGGATAAAAAGCTGGAACGCCCTCGGCTCTTTCAAAGCTGAAAGCTCCATTTTTACATGGCTCTACAGGATCGCTGTTAACGAGTGCCTTACTGCACTTGCCAAAAAAAAGCGGCGAAATATCCTTAGCCTCAGTTCGGTTGAAAAAGAATTGGCGGCAAAGGTGGATGCCGACCAGAACATGCAGGCTGATGAAATAAAAGCCCGTCTGCAGAAAGCCATTTTAAAATTGCCCGAAAAGCAGCGGCTGGTGTTCAACCTGCGATACTTTGATGAAATGCCTTACGAGCAAATGTCAGCTGTGCTCGGCACAAGTGTGGGGGCGCTCAAAGCCAGCTTTCACCATGCCATGAAAAAAGTCGAGGGCAATCTGCTTCTGATGGATTAAACCCAGGCCGTAAATTGTTGTCTAAATCCTATAACCATTTCGGTGAAACCTTCTGCTGATAAATGTCACTTGAAAAAGAAATAGAATCCATTTCGCCCCTGCTGATGCGCGCCCAGGGCGAGCCATTTGCTGCACCTGATGGCTACTATGATCAATTGGCAGCCAGCGTGCAGGCAGAATTGAATCATCACGCGCCGCCAGCAAAATCCTGGTTCAGCACGCCGGTGTTCAGGCCGGCATTGGCAGGTGCAGTGGGTTTGCTGATGATCATCGGCATTGCCAATTCGCCCTCTTATGTCTCAGCACCAGCCGAGGGCGTGGCAATGGACATTTACACTGACCAAATTGAAGAAGACTTAATTCTGGAAGAACTGGCTATGCTGCCACCTCCAACTGCAGATGCTGACCTGGATGAATATCTGCTGGACTACACCGATGAATGGCTGCTGACCGATGACTTATAAAACAAAACAAATGCGCCCCATCCCTTTTTTCCTGCTGGCCATGCTGGGCAGCCTCGGCTGCTGGGCACAGCCTGGTCTAAGCCCTGAAATTAAAGCACAGGTTGAGACCATGAGGGTGGGCACTTATACCAACGTCCTTAATCTCACCGCCGCCGAAGCAGAGAAATTCTGGCCGATTTTCAATGAATTTCAGGCCCAGATGGAAGCCTACAGGATGCAACTGCGCCGAGAGCGAAAAAAAATTCAGCAGAACTATGCCATTGCCACCGATGCCCAGCTGCAAGCCAGCATCGACCGCAGTTTTGCGCTGCAGCAGAGCATTCTCGACCTTGAAAAGCGATACACTGCCGAGTTTAAAAAAGCAATCCCGCTCAAAAAAATCGCCTTGCTGCCCAAAGCTGAACGAGATTTTCATAGGGAACTGCTCTACAAGTTCAAACAGGCCCGTGACGAGGATATGGGAATGGAGTAAGTTTGCCCCCAAGCAATGGCTCTGGATAAATACGGCATCGCAAAAAGGATTGCAATGGAACTCAGGGATGGCTTTTATGTCAATCTCGGCATAGGCATCCCAACTTTGGTGGCCAATTATGCCCCATCTGATATCACGGTAATCCTGCAATCTGAAAACGGATTGCTGGGCATGGGCCCCTGGCCCATTGAAGGCGAAGAAGACCCCGACCTGATTAACGCAGGCAAGGAAACCGTAACCTTTCTGCCAGGTTCATCTTTGTTTGATTCAGCTGAAAGTTTCGCCATGATTCGCGGCGGACACGTCCAGCTCACTGTGCTCGGTGCCATGGAAGTATCTGAAAACGGGGACATCGCCAATTGGAAAATACCAGGCAAAATGGTGAAAGGAATGGGCGGGGCCATGGATTTGGTGGCCAGCGCCCAAAACATCATCGTTGCCATGCAGCACACCAACCCGAAAGGCGAGAGCAAATTGCTGCCCAAGTGCACCTTGCCGTTGACAGGCGTAGGCTGCGTCAAAAAAATCGTGACCGACCTGGGGGTATTCGACATTTCACCTGATGGCGGATTCATCCTCAGGGAACGCGCACCTGGGGTGAGCATACAAGAAATAAGCGCGAAAACAGCCGGCAAACTGATTATTGATGGCGAGGTGCCAGAAATGATCATTGGCAACTGATTGCCCTTTAAAAATCGGCTGCTGGCAACCTTAATCAGCCCGAGTTTGTAGTTATGGGCGACAACGAATAAACCAAACCATTAACTTTTTATGCCTTTTCAACTGCCCGAACTCCCCTATGCATTCAATGCGCTGGAGCCCCATATTGATGCCGAAACCATGGAAATACACCATGGCAAGCACCACAAGGCCTATACCGACAACCTCAACAAGGCAATCGCCGGCACCGATGCTGAAAATAAGCCCATCGAAGAAATCATTGCCAACATCAGCCAATTTAACAACGCCGTGCGCAACAATGGCGGCGGATACTGGAACCACAGATTCTTTTGGGAAATAATGGCCCCGAATGCCGGCGGCGAACCCCAGGGGGAGCTTGCCTCTGCCATCACCAGCACATTCGGCAGCTTTGACAGCCTAAAAGAAGAGTTTAACAATGCAGCAGCCACTCGCTTCGGCAGCGGATGGGCCTGGCTTGTGCGTGATGCTGATGGAAACCTCAAAGTCGGCTCAACCCCCAACCAGGATAACCCGCTCATGGACATCTCTGATTTCAGGGGCACCCCAATCCTCGGCCTGGATGTCTGGGAGCACGCCTATTACCTGAAATATCAGAACAAGCGGCCCGACTACGCCAAAAGCTGGTGGAACGTGGTGAATTGGCAGCAAGCCAGCGCACACTTCGCCGGCTCGCAGGGCTAAAAACTGGGACACCCAAAACAGCAATCCCCAAAACCGCCGATACTCATTGGCGATTTTGGGGATTTTTTTTTGGAAAAAGGCGATTAGCCGATCAGGAACAAGGGCTGGTCATACTCCACGGGTGTGGATTCATTTACCAGCACTTTCAGCACCGTTCCGCTGATCTCACTCTCAATTTCGTTAAACAGTTTCATGGCCTCGATGATGCACACCACTTGCCCTTTTTCAACCTTGTCGCCTACTTTAACAAAAGGCTCCTTGTCGGGGCTGGGGCGGCCATAAAATGTGCCAATCATTGGCGATTTTATGGGTGTACCCTTACTCTCACCAGGCGCTGATTGGGCCGCAGGCGCAGCGGCCGATTCGGCAGCAGGCTGGGCAGCTTGCGGCTGGGCAGGCATTTGCATTTGCTGCGGCGGGGCCTGGGCGATGTATTGCACCTGGGGCTGAGCCCCAGCTTCACGGCCTGTTTTAATGGTCAGTTTAAAATCACCCTGCTCCAGCGAAACCTCGCTTACGCCAGATTTGGAAACAAAGCGAATAAGTTCCTGGATGCCTTTGACATCAAGTTTTTCCTGTGGATTGGTCAATTGATTATGGGAGAGATTAAGATTGTTGGGAAAGAAAAATGATTCAAACGGGGGGGTTATCGCTTCACACGTTCAATGTAGGCACCTGTGCGGGTATCCACTTTTATGAGCGTATTGGCATCCACAAACAGGGGCACCATCACAGTTGCGCCCGTTTCCACTGTTGCCGGCTTCAAGGTATTGGTGGCAGTGTCGCCTTTCAGCCCTTGCTCTGTGTAAGTAACCTCAAGTGTTACATGCTGGGGAAGGCTCGCGGTCAGGGGAGTTTCGTTTTCTGCCAGTATCTGCACCTGCACCATGTCACCTTCCTTCAAAAACTGGCCGCCCTCAATCAGCGATTCCTGTAGGGTTATTTGCTCAAAGTCCTCCGTATTCATAAATACGAATCCATTGTCCTCAGGGTACAGATATTGATAATTTCTGGTTTCAACCCGTGCCACAGTGATTTTCTCGCTGGCATTAAAGTTATACTCCAGTGTGGTGCCTTTGGTTAGGCTCTTCATTCGGGTGCGCACAAATGCTGCACCTTTTCCTGGCTTGACGTGCTGAAACTCGACTATCTGAAAGATGTCATTGTTCCACTCGATGCACAATCCGTTTCTGAATTCGCTTGTTGACGACATAAAATGCAGGCACTGCGGCCTGGCTTGTTTTATTGATGTGCGAAGATACTCTCAATCCTTTGCCTGCTCAATAGCTCCACTTCACCCAAAGGCTCCCCCAGGTGAATCCGCCGCCAAAGGCTGAAATGATCACATTGTCGCCTTTTTTGAAGCGACTTTCAAAATCGCTCAATACCAATGGAATTGTGGCGTTGGTGGTGTTGCCATATTTTTCTATGTTCATCAGCACCTTGTCCTCGCCAATCCCCATCCGGTTGGCAGTGGCATCAATGATGCGTTTGTTGGCCTGGTGTGCCACCAGAAAGGCAATGTCATCCGCTGTAAGCCCGTTGCGCTGCATGATTTCGAAACTGACATCCGCCATTCGCGTTACAGCATACCGAAAAACAGCCTGCCCTTCCTGATAAATGAAATGCTCACCGTTGGCAACCGACTCTGCCGTTGGCGGATAGGCTGACCCGCCCGCTTTTTGGAAAAGCATCATTCTGCCTGCCCCATCAGCTTTCATGATGTAATCCTGTATGCCGTCATCGCCCTCTGCAGGTTCAAGCAGCACGGCACCGGCCGCATCGCCAAAAAGGATGCAGGTGGTGCGATTGGTATAATCTGTGATGGCCGACATTTTATCGGAACCAACAACGATTATTTTTTTATACGTCCCATTCTCAATAAACTGGGCTGCCGTTGTCAGGCTGAAGATAAAGCCGCTGCACGCAGCCTCTACATCATATCCCCACGCGCTCGTCATCCCCACCTTGTCGCAGATGATGCTGCTGCTGCTGGGGAAAATCATGTCGGGCGTTACAGTGGCGCAAATCACCAGCTCGATTTCCTTGGGGTCGGTGCCTGTTTTTTCCAGCAGCTGGCGCACGGCCTGTTCGGCCATCACCGTGATGCCCTGCCCTTCACCCTTCAGTATTCGCCGCTCCTTGATGCCCGTTCGGCTGGTGATCCATTCGTCGTTGGTTTCCACCATCTGCTCCAATTCGGCATTGGTCAGCACATAGTCGGGTACATTGACCCCTACGCCAGTTATGGCGGCTCTAATTTTTTTCATCTGCAATCATTTCAGGCATCAGGGCCTGCTTGATTTTTTCAATCATGCTTGTTTCAATAATCTGTATCGCCTGGCCAATCATGCTTTTGAAAGCAGCAGGCGAACTTACACCATGGCCAATGATAACGGGCTTGTTAACCCCCAGGATGGGTGTGCCGCCATAGCTCTGGTAGTCAAATCGGCTGATCAGTTCATTGCGGACCCCCTGGCTCATCAGCATGTCAACAAGTGCCTCGGCTGTTTTCAGCACAATGTTGCCTGTAAAGCCATCAGTAACCACCACATCAACGCGGGTGCCGAAGATATCGTACCCCTCAATGTTCCCGATGAAATTCACTGATTTGTTGTGTACCATCAGGTTATACGCTGCCTGGCTGACGATGTTTCCTTTTTCCGGTTCCGACCCGATGTTCAGCAGGCCCACTCTCGGCTTTTCCACACCCAAAATGCAGCGCGCATAAATGCTGCCCAGCATGCCGAACTGCACCAGCACATCTGCTTTGCAATCGGCATTTGCACCCACATCAAGGATGAGGCCGTGGTGCCCGTTATCCTTTGGAACAAGGCTGCTGATGGCAGGGCGCAGAATACCTTCGATGGGTTTAACTGTGTACAGGGCACCTACAAAAACTGCCCCCGTAGAGCCTGCACTGATGTAGCAGTCTATTTTCCCGGCTTTTAGGTCATTGAGGCCGACCATGATGCTGGAATCAGCCTTTTGATTCATCGCCTTTGTCGGCGAATCGCCCATCTCGATAACCTGTGTCGTATGGACAATATGAAAATCGGATGGATTGAGGCCAGCGCCCTGCAATGCATCACTCACGGCATCGCTTCGGCCATAAATGGTAAGGCTGACATAACTTGGCAAATCAGCCAAAGCAGATGCAATGCCCTGGGCTGGCGCTGCGGGCGCATAATCGCCGCCCATCAAGTCTATGCCTATGCGAATGCTCATCCTGTCTGTCGGCGAAGGTAAGGGCGCCCCCAGGCTTGAGATTGTTTTACTCTGATGACTGGTGCGGCTGATTTATCAGGCTGGCACCGAGCTTTTTACTTCATAAACCTGCTTGCCGCGATAGTGTCCGCAGCTGGTGCAAACACGGTGCAGCAGATGCGGCTGGCCGCAATTGCCGCACATGGTAAATGTCGGCATCTCAGCCTTGTGGTGGGTTCTGCGCTTGTCTCTGCGGGTTTTACTGTGTCTGCGCTTTGGATGTGGCATGGCTTATAATTGAGATTTTTGTTTCTTTTTGGTGCAACGGGTGTCAGTTAAGTGAACCTGATTCAGGATCTTTTAAATTTTTCAGGGCTGCCCATCGTTCGTCAACTCCGTGCTGCATGGGCGATTCCTGCTCCAGGCGCTTCACCATTTCAGGGTTGCACTCCTGGCCTACCATCTCGCACACTTTGCGCATGGGGATGGCCAGCACTAGCAAATCATGCACGGTTGGGCCCAGGTCTATTTCCGCCGCTTCCATTGGCAGAATAATCAAGTCATCGTCATCACTGCTGACAGGCTGGCTCCGTAGGTTGACAATCAGGTTCTGCTGCAGAAACACGGGAAAATCGAAATTTTCCAGGCATCGGTCGCATTCAAGGCCGATAATGCCTGAAATCACAATATGGAATACCAGGAACACTTCCGTGCGCTTCTCCATTTTCACATCCACGCTGGCCTCTACACGGTTCAGCAATCCAGTGCCATACTCGGCCAGGAATGCATCCCCAGCCTGGAGCGCATATTCGCGCTCCCCCAGCTTGAGGGTGGCGAAATGAATGACAAATGAATCTGACCTTTCCACGGGTTCGGTGAAAATAGCCCGCAAAGATAGGCCCGTTTGGGCCATAAAGCGGGTGCTTACTGCTGTTTTAGCCTACGCTGCCCTCCAGGCTGATGGCCAGCAGTTTTCGGGCCTCGACAGCAAATTCCATGGGCAGCTTGTCCATCACTTCACGGCAAAAGCCATTCACAATCAGAGCCACGGCAGCCTCAGGCCCAATGCCGCGCTGCTGGCAGTAGAAGAGCTGGTCTTCGCCGATTTTGCTGGTGGTTGCCTCGTGCTCAACATGGGCTCCCTGGTTTTCTATTTCCAGGTAAGGAAAAGTGTGCGCCCCGCAGCGGTCGCCCATCAGCATGCTGTCGCATTGGCTGTGGTTTCGCGCATTGTCGGCCCTCTTGCCCACGCGCACCAGTCCGCGATAAGTATTGTGGCTCTCACCTGCCGATATGCCTTTGCTCACAATCCGGCTCTTGGTGTTTCGCCCTACATGGATCATTTTGGTGCCCGTGTCTGCCTGCTGCTTATGGTTAGTCATCGCCACCGAGTAAAATTCGCCCTGGCTGCCATCGCCTTTCAGCACCACGCTCGGATACTTCCATGTGATGGCCGACCCAGTTTCAACCTGCGTCCAGCTGATTTTTGAGTTTTTCCCCAGGCAATTCCCCCGCTTGGTAACAAAATTGTAAATTCCGCCTTTGCCGTCCTTGTCGCCCGGATACCAGTTTTGCACCGTGCTGTACTTGATCTCGGCATTGTCCATCGCCACCAGTTCCACCACCGCTGCATGCAGCTGATTTTCATCGCGCTGCGGCGCAGTGCACCCTTCCAGATAGCTCACGTAACTGTTGTCCTCAGCCACAATCAGGGTGCGTTCAAATTGTCCGCTGTTCATCGCATTGATGCGGAAGTAGGTGCTCAGCTCCATCGGGCAGCGCACGCCTTTGGGGATGAATACAAAACTGCCATCGCTGAAAACAGCTGAGTTCAGCGCAGCAAAATAATTATCGGTGAAGGGCACCACACTGCCCAGATACTTTTTAATCAGTTCTGGGTGATGCTGCACCGCTTCGCTCATGCTGCTGAAAATCACCCCCTGCTCAGCCAGTTTGGCCTTAAAAGTGGTGGCCACCGATACACTGTCAAACACTGCATCCACCGCCACCCCGCTCAGCATTTTCTGCTCATTCAGCGGAATGCCCAGTTTCTCGAATGTGCGCAGCAATTCAGGGTCAACTTCATCCAGGCTGCCCAGCGAAACCTTCTGCTTTGGCGCCGCATAATAAATGATGTCCTGATAATTGATGGCAGGGAAGGTTACATTCGCCCATTCAGGCGCCTTTAGTGTCAGCCAGTGCTCATAGGCTTTCAATCGCCACGCCAGCAGCCACTCAGGCTCATTTTTCTTCTCTGAAATAAATCTTACCACATCTTCACTCAGCCCTGGGGGCAGGGTATCTTGCTCGATGTCTGTGGAAAATCCATATTTATATTCACTGGCGGTTAATTCCTCCAGCAGTTGTAAATCTTCGGCCATTTCTTGGTGGGGTGATGCTGGGCAGTGGCAGACAATCCGATAGTTAAGATTGATTCCATCCAAGCCCCTGATCAAAACAGGGGCAAAAGTAAAGCCGTTCCATATGCATAGTCTTTGTTGAGCATTCCGCTTACCTTCGCTGGCCGTGTTCAAAAAAATCGAGCATATAGGCATTGCCGTCCGAAACCTGGACTTGGCCAACACAATGTTCCACCGATTGAGCGGCCTCGGCCTGATGAAAATCGAGGAAGTGGAGCGCGAGGGGGTGAGGACCAGTTTCTTCCAGGTCGGCGAGACCAAAATTGAGTTTTTGGAAGCCCTGCGCCCCGATACGGCAATTGGCAAGTTCATCGAGCGCAATGGCGAGGGAATGCACCACATCGCTTTTTTGGTGGATGATGTGCAGGCAGGCATTGATCGCCTCCAGGCCGAAGGGTTTCAGCCATTGCATCCCGCTCCCCAGCCAGGGGCAGACAATAAAGAGGTCGCTTTTTTTCACCCGAAGGATACTGGCCGGGTGCTGATTGAAATCTGTGCGGAAACCAATCAACCCAGCCAGAAATGACCCAGGTTACCATGCAAATCGGCCCCGATATGCTGCCGGTAAAGGTGAATGTGGGAAATCATTTTTTTGTGATTGATGAGCCGGTTTCAGTAGGCGGCACCGATGCGATGCCCACCCCCTACGAGCTGATTCTTTCTGCCCTCGGTGCTTGCAAAGGCATAACGGCCTTGATGTATGCACGCCGAAAAAATTGGCCCCTGCAGAGTGTAGAAATCTTTCTGGTGCATGGCCGAAACCACCTGAAAGACTGCGAAGAATGCGAGGGCAACCCCGATGCCCGACTCGACAGAATCGGTTACCGCATCTCCTTTTTGGGCGATTTAGACGCAGCCCAGCTCTCACGATTGGAAGACATCGCCAACCGCTGCCCAGTGCACAAAACCCTCAGCGCAGGGGTGAGGATTGAGAAAATGGCCTAAAACGTAACCCTGTACAACGCCACGGGGAAGATGCCAAGCTGATTCTCGGTAGTTACTTCTTTGGTGCCGGTATCGTATTGCCTGAAAAGGATGTTGCCATGATTGGTAACGTTTCGGATATCGGCGACTATTTCATGCGTAATGCGCTTACGGTTGATTTTATAGCCCAGTTTCACATCAAAGCGCAGATAGGCGGGCAAACGCTCGCTGTATGCCTGGCTATAGATTCCCACCTGCTGGTTAGCCGCTCTGCTGGCATCAAGGTTTATCGGCGTGTCCCAGCGCCCGCCGGCTG
>CBDTVD010000018.1:0-14841 GCA_965363965.1 uncultured bacterium | reverse complement strand
TATACATATCCACCACTTGGCCTTCCACAGTTGTCGGGCCGCTGTTTTTTCGGCAACTGCTGGTCAGCAGTACCAAAGGCAACAATAACGTCAACGTGATTTTTTTCATGGGGTTTGGGGATTTAAAAATTCAAAAATAGGCTTCAATCCACCAATTGTTGCTTTTGTGCAAATTTATTTTATCCTTATCGCGCACAGTTGAGTCAGCCAGCAAAGATTAGATTCACGCCCTGCCATTTGGGCAGTTAATTTTGCACTGGCAGGGGGTTTGCACCGCCTGCGCGCCGATTGGTGAGGCAAGCTGGGAATTATAAGCCCCCGCTGCAGGCCACACTTCAAGGCACAGCACAAAACAACCGACCGATGCTCGATATCGTAAACAAATACCTCGGCCAGCTTTTTGGCGACAAAAAGGCCAAGGACCTCAAGCCCCTGTGGCCGCGCGTAGAAGAAATCAATGAGGCCTGGGAGACCATCAGGCCCCTGAGCAGCAACGGCCTCCGCGCCCGCAGCCTCGAACTTCGCCATGAAATCAAACAGGCTCTCAGGGAACTCGACCAAGAGCGCAAAGAACTCCGCGCCGAAGCTGAACAGCCCGACATTAGCCCAGAGGACAAAGAGCGGGCATACACCAGAATAGATGAGCTGAAAAAAGAGCGAAACACCGCGCTGGAGGCCAAGCTGAAAGAACTGCTGCCACTCGCCTTCGGGGTGATGAAGGAGACGGCGAGCCGATTCAAAGACCACGAAGAAATCCGCGTAGAGGCCAATGACCGAGACCGCGAACTGGCGGCGCAGGGCCTCGACTTCCTGAAAATAGAAGGCGATGAAGCCGTGTATTTCAACCATTGGACAGCGGCAGGCACTGAAGTGAAGTGGAACATGGTGCACTATGACGTGCAGCTGATCGGCGGAATTGTGCTGCACGAAGGAAAAATAGCCGAGATGGCCACAGGTGAGGGCAAAACGCTGGTGAGCACCCTGCCCGCATACCTCAATGCCCTCAGCGGCGAGGGCGTGCACATTGTAACCGTGAACGATTACCTCGCCAAACGGGACTGTGAGTGGATGCGGCCGATCTATGAATTCCTCCACGTTACAGTGGATTGCATCGAGTATCACCAGCCCAACAGCCCTGGGCGGCGCAAAGCCTATCAGGCCGACCTGACCTATGGCACCAACAACGAGTTCGGCTTTGACTATCTGCGCGACAACATGGCCCATCGGCCTGAGGACATGGTGCAGCGGGGCCACCACTATGCCATGGTGGATGAGGTGGACAGCGTGCTGATTGACGATGCCCGTACACCCCTTATCATCAGCGGGCCGACCCCCAAGGGTGACCAGCACCAGTTCTTCGAGCTTAAGCCGAGGGTTGTGAAACTGCTGGAGGCCCAGCGGGCCTATACCACTCGGGCCCTGGCCCGCGCACGCGAATTGCTCAAGCTCGGCGATGGGATGACCAAAGAACAGGAACGTGAGGCTGGCCAGCTCCTCCTCCGCGCTCACCGAGGTCTGCCGAAAAACTCTGCCCTGGTCAAGTTCCTCAGCGAGCCCGGAATGCGTGCATTTCTGCAGAAAACCGAGAATACCTATATGGCAGACCAGATGAAGGCCATGGGCGAGATTGACAAAGAACTGCTATTTGTCATAGACGAAAAAAACAATCAGGTGGACCTGAGCGAGCGGGGAATAGAACTGATAACGGCCAGCGGTGAGGACCCTGCCCTGTTTGTGCTGCCCGATATCGGCACGCGCCTGGCAGAAATTGACCGGCAGACCGAGATTCCAGAAGAGCGCCTCCGCCTGAAAGATGAGCTGCTGCAGGAATACGCCGAGAAAAGCGAGCGAATCCACACCATCAACCAATTGCTGAAGGCTTACACCGTTTTTGAAAATGATGTCGAGTACATTGTGGCAGACGGGAAAGTGAAAATTGTGGATGAGCAGACGGGCCGCGTGATGGAAGGCAGGCGATACAGCGACGGACTCCACCAGGCAATCGAGGCCAAAGAAAATGTCAAAATCGAGGCGGCCACGCAGACCTATGCCACTGTAACCCTGCAGAACTATTTCCGCATGTACCACAAGCTGGCAGGAATGACGGGAACGGCAGAGACCGAGGCTGGCGAACTCTGGAGCATCTACAAACTCGATGTAGTGGTCATCCCCACCAATAAGCCCATCATCCGTAAGGACAGGCAAGACCTGATTTACAAGACAAAGCGCGAGAAATACAACGCGGTAATCGAGGAAATCGGCAAACTGGTCGAGGCTGGCCGGCCGGTGCTGGTGGGTACCACCAGTGTCGAGGTGAGCGAACTGCTCAGCCGGATGCTCACCCTCCGCAAAATCAAGCACAATGTTTTGAACGCCAAGCAGAACCAGCGGGAGGCCGAGATTGTGGCCGAGGCAGGCAATGCAGGCACCGTAACCATCGCTACCAACATGGCGGGCAGGGGTACGGACATCAAACTCGGCCCTGGAGTAGTCGAGGCAGGCGGGCTGGCCATTGTCGGCACAGAGCGGCACGAAAGCCGGCGAGTTGACCGTCAGTTGCGCGGCCGTTCCGGCCGTCAGGGCGATCCGGGAACCTCTCAATTCTTTGTTTCGCTGGAAGATGACCTGATGCGGCTGTTCGGCAGCGAGCGCATGGCCAAATACATGGACCGTTTCGGATACAAAGAGGGCGAGGTAATTCAGCACAGCCTGATTACCAAGTCAATTGAACGCGCCCAGAAAAAAGTAGAGCAGAACAACTTCGGCATCCGCAAGCGATTGCTGGAGTATGATGACGTGATGAACAGCCAGCGTGAGGTGATTTACGGCCGCCGCCGAAACGCCCTCTACGGTGACAAAATCACCATCGATGTTACCAATATGCTGCACAACCTGAGCGAGGAACTGGTGAGCCAGCACCACGCCGAGGGTAATTTTGAAGCACTCGAACTGGATGCACTGCGCCTCTTCGCCAGCGACCTGCCTTTTACCCAGGATGAGTTTACCAATGGCAAGCCTGCCAGCCTCACTGATCAGTTATACGACCACCTGTGGGGCCGCATGGAGCGCCGCCGCGATGAAATGGGCGGAAAAATGGTGCAGCTCCTCGGCCCCCTGCACAAGGAGCGGGCCGGAAAAAGCACCAGCATCATGATTCCTTACACCGATGGCCGAAGAGGCATCAACGTTTCTGCCGACCTGGACCGCGTGATGGCCACCCAGGGCAGGGAAGCCTACACCAGTTTTATGAAAGGCGTAACCCTGGCCACCATTGACGAGGTGTGGAAAGAGCACCTGAGGGAATTGGATGACCTGCGACAGAGCGTGCAGAATGCCGTATATGAGCAGAAAGACCCGCTGCTGATTTATAAATTCGAGAGCTTCGACCTGTTCAAAACACTGCTGGGGCGGATAAACAGAGATGTGCTGACCATGCTGCAGAAAGGCCACCTTGCAGTTACTGAAGAAGCCGACGGCAGCGCCCAAACCATCACCCAGGGCCGCAACCAGCCTGCACCCGCCCCTGCGCCAAAACTCAAAACAAGTCGGAATGAATGGGGACCCAGCAGCAGCACTGCAGCACCTCAGCGCCGCAGCACCCCAATCCCTGAGGCACTCGTCAGTCGCTCACAGCCAAATCGGCCAATGCCCGAACAGGCCGAGCCCGAATCCGTTGCTAAGGTGGAAACAGTAAGGGTAGGTGAAAAAATCGGACGAAATGATCCCTGCCCATGCGGCAGCGGAAAAAAATACAAAGCCTGCCATGGAAAAGGTGCAGCCTGACCTGGCAAAAGCTATCGAATATACCCTGCTGCGCCCCGACACCACCAAGGCGGACATCGAGCGCATTTGCCGCGAGGCGATTCTGCTCGGCCTGCACGGGGTGTGCATCCCCCCCTACTTTGTCAGCTATGCCCGCGGGCTGGTGGATGAAACAGGCGTCAAGCTGACTACCGTCATTGGCTTCCCCATGGGCTACAGCACCATGAACGCCAAGGGTGAGGAAACCCGCAAAGCAATCGCTGACGGTGCCCATGAGGTGGATGTGGTCATCAACCTTTCAGCACTGAAAAGCGAGAATATCGCATATGTGAAAGATGATCTGGAGCGCATCACCACGCTTTGCCGCCTGAGCAACCGAATCAGCAAAGTAATCATCGAGGCCAGCCTGCTGGATGAGCGTCAGCTGATGCTGGCCTGCGAAATTTGCGTGGAAGCAGGGGCTGACTATGTGAAAACCTCCACCGGGTTCAACAGCAGCACCCCCACCACACCTGAAATGGTGGCACAATTGAAGAGCCTGCTTCCGCCAAAGATGAAAATAAAAGCCAGCGGCGGAATCCGCACCAGGGAAGCAGCACTCGGCCTATTGGCCGCAGGGGCCGACCGAATCGGCACCAGCAGTGCCATGCAGATAATGGAAGGATGAAAGCAGCCGCACTTTTCATTTTGTCCCTTGCTTTTGGCGCAATGGCAATGGCACAGCCACCCTGCGACCCAAATCGGCAAGGAAAACTCACGGTGCTGGCCAACCCCCGCCTCGAAACCATTCTCCATGCCAACATCGGCATCAATCCTGAGGACGTTCAATTGAATGGCTGGCGAGTGCAGGCTTATGCCGGCGACCGCATCGAGGCCAATCAGTTGCGCAATGCCCTCAGAGAAATGGACCCCAACCTGCCCATCTATTACATTTATGAGAATCCCTACTTCAAAGTCCGTGTCGGTGATTATCGCACCCGCTTCGAGGCACTCGAGATGTACTATCGCCTGAAAGCCGATCCGCGATTTGAAGGCGCCTTGATGATTCCGGGAAAAATCAACTTCCCCCCTCTTCAAAAATAATCTGCGGCCTATGCGCAAAGAAGACGTGATTGCTGCCGCGAAAGCCCTGCAGAGTGAGTTGACCGAATGGCGCAGCCACATGCACCAGCACCCTGAGCTCAGTTTTCAGGAGCATGAAACCACCCGCTGGGTGGCTAATCAGCTGGATGGCATGGGCATTCGCCATACAGCCCTGCCCAGTGGCACAGGGCTGATTGCAAAAATAGAAAACGGGGAGGGGCCGACCATCGCCTTCCGTGCCGAGCTCGACGCCCTGCCTATGACGGAGCAGACGGGTGCCCCGTACGCCTCGGCAATCGAGGGGAGGATGCATGCCTGCGGCCACGACGTCCACACGGCGTGCCTGCTCGGGGCGCTCAGGATTCTCATTGAAAACCTGGATGGCTGGCAAGGAACCGTATTCGGAATTTTTCAGCCAGGTGAAGAGCAGCTCCCTGGCGGAGCAAAAGCGATTGTCGAAGGAAATCTGCTTGTTCCCCAGCCTGACGCTGTCATCGCCCTCCACGTAATGCCCGAACTCGAAGCAGGGATGGTCGGCTTTCGGCCGGGGCGATACATGGCCAGCACCGATGAGCTCTATATCACTGTGCACGGCAAGGGGGGCCACGCGGCCATGCCCCACTTGGCCATTGACCCGATTGTGATGCAGGCCCACCTCATCCTCGCCCTGCAGAACGCTGTCAGCCGATGGAGCAATCCCGCATTGCCTACTGTGCTCAGCATTTGCCGAGTGCAGGGCGGCACCACCACCAACGTCATCCCTGCCGAGGTTAAGCTGGCCGGCACTCTGCGCACCTATGATGAGGCCTGGCGCGCCGAACTCCACAGCCGATTGCGCACCTTGGTCGAAGGCATAGCCGAGGGCCTCGGCGGCACTGCCGAGTTTGAAATCAGGCATGGATATCCTGCCCTGCCCAATGATGCGGGCCTCACCCACCGCCTACGCGATATCACGGCCGAATTGTTGGGGGAGGATAAGGTGGCTGAGCTCGACCTTCGCCCTACTGCAGATGACTTCGCTTATTATGCCCAGGCTTATCAGTCGTGCTATTTCCGGCTCGGCACCCGCGATCAGGGCGCTGGCCTTACGCATTCTGTGCACTCGCCCTTCTTCGATGTTCCCCAATCTGTTCTGCCCACGGGGGCTGGCCTGCTGGCATGGATGGTAATTTCTGGTACTGTCAATTGAAAAAATTTCTGTGTGGGCTGGCTGTTTTGCTGCCGCTATGGGGAATATCGCAGGATTCAACAGCCCCCGCTGCCTGCGGCTTCAGCGATTTGCCCCTCAATCTGCTGAGTTATCCCACACCCTCTGCCCCCGCTGCGACCGACCTCGGCGAAACTTACATCATCCCTGTTGTGGTGCACATCCTCTATCGGGGAACTGCTGACAGCATAAACGCCGAATCAGTCATTCACCAGCTCGATGTGCTTAATGAAGATTTCGGCCGATATGGCCTCGGCAGCAGTCAGAACCCCTCAGCAGTGGACTGTGGCATCCGGTTCTGCCTGGCCAGCAGAGACCCGCAGGGGCGGCCCAGCCGAGGCATCAATTATGTCAAAACACCGCTTTCAGCAGTGGACAATTCCTCCCTCGAGGCCGACCTTGAAACCAAGAACGTCATCCGCTGGGACCCTGCGCGATACATGAACATCTGGGTGGTATCCAGCATCCCTGGCAACACGGCCGGCTACAGTTACCTGCCGCCAGCAGCCGCAGGCAAGGCCTGGGACGGCCTCGTCATCTGGTATCGCAATTTCGGGCGGAATGAACCCCACCAAACGGATAATCGATACAGGCTCGGCCATACCACCACGCATGAGGTTGGGCATTACCTCAACCTTTACCACGTGTGGGGCCCTGCCAACAATAGCGGATGCAATCAGGATGATGAGGTGGATGACACCCCCCCCTGCAGCGGGCAATACTTCGCCACCTATAACAATGGCACAATGGAATGCAATTCCCTGGTGCAGTGCGGCCAGCGGAGGATGACAGAGAATTACATGGACTACAGCGTCGACCGCTGCCTCAACATCTACACTCGCGGCCAGGCAGAGCGCATGCGTTCTGCCATCAGCGTTTATCGCTCTCGGCTGGTCAGCACCCAGAACCTGGTGAGCGTTGGCTGCATAGACAGTTTTTATAAGTACAACGACCCCGACTTTATCTCATTCAGCATCTTCCCCAACCCTGTGCTTGGGCGGCAGCTGACACTGAATGTGGCCACCGCAACCCCCAGAAAACTTGAAATGCTTATCGTTGACATGACAGGCAGAATAGTCGGACAACTGAGCCTGCCTGAGCTAAGCAGCGGCGACTATCCTGTGGCTCTGCCCCCGCTCGCCAGCGGGCTTTATCGCTTTGAACTCTTTTGGGATGGCGGCCGGAAATCAATGAATGTGGTGGTGGGTCAGCCATAAAAGCAACTCGATTGCTGCCCAATAATCCCAACCCCTGGGCCACTCTCAGCGTCCACTGCCCACAGCCCCCTTATATTTGAAATCTCAAACCCAGGAATTTTTTCAACCTGTTTCACTCACACTTAAAAAGCTCAAGATAATTAAAATCATGCTCAAGCGCACAGCCTTTTTGGCCATCCTCGCCACCGCTTTCATTGCTGGCAAATGCAAAGAAGACCCGCCCAAAACCACGCCTGACCCCGACAAGCAGCCCACTGCCTGCTTCACCCAGGATAAAACCCTGATTGATGCCGAAATTGAAGAAGTGCGGGTGGATGCCAGCTGCAGCAAGGATGCAGTATCCTATAACTGGGATTTTGGCGATGCCTATAAAACCACAGGGGTAACAGCCACGCGCAAATACAAAGCACCTGGAAATTACAAAATCACACTGACAACCACCAATGGCTCCAAAACCGATACGGTCAGCCGAATGGTGCGTGTAGGCAGCCGAGTTTTCGGCACCATCACCCTCAGCGGTTATGAATTGATGCGGCCTGCAGCGGCAGGGGGCGGCGCATGGGATGACGATGGCAGCAATCCTGACATCTTCATCACCTTCGGCCCCTCTACCACAGGGCCCAACTTCGGCCTTTCAACCGATACAATCCAAAATGCCAGCGGCCAGCCCATCACACTCAATGTCCTGCCGGCCAGCCAAATTAAGTGGAACGCTACCAAATATACCTTCAAAGTATGGGATGCCGACCCTGAGAGCCAGAGCGGCCAAAAGCAGGAGCCAATGACCACTTTCACCTATGACTTCCTGGCCAAGCCAATCCCCCCCTTCATCCTCGAAGGCTCCTCTGCCCCAGGATACATGGCCGAAATGAAATACACCTTGAAATAGGCTGAGGGAGAAAAAGGGCGCGGACTCTCCGTTGCCCTGCAACTTACTCCATCATAACCCACTGCCCCCGATAGCTGCCCGCAGGCTATCGGGGGTATTTTTTTTGGCTATTAGGCGGCAAATCAGCCTGTTAAATGCCGTGCCAAACTGTTCAGCATGTGTATAAGTCTTTGGGCATCAGCCATATTTGTCAACAGCATGCAACTTGGCACAGCTTTGGGCGTTATGATGATATGAGCAACACAGAAATCAAATCAAACCGCCAAGTTCCCTGGTATCGCCTGATTGCCCTCGGCCTGGTAGCCACACTCGCCAGTTTCAGCTGGGGAACCGAGCCCGACTTCAGAAATCTGCCTTTGACTGATTTGGACGGCAAACCTGTGAAAATTTCAGACTACAAAGGCAAAGCCCTATTCATCAACCTTTTCACCACCTGGTGCGGCCCCTGCAAAGCTGAAATGGGCAGCATTGAAAATGCCCGAAAACAACTGGAAGCTGAGGGAATGGTGTTCCTGATGATCAGCGAGGAGGATGGATGCAAACTGAAGGAGTTTACCCAAAAACACAGGGGGTATAAAATGAAGTACCTTTCAACCCCGCGCAAACTGCGCAGCCTGGGAATAAACGAAATCCCCATGAGCTATGTGATTGACCGTGACGGAGACCTGATCTATCAGCGCGCTGGTGCCGCAGAGTGGGACCAGGGCAAAGAATTCAGAAAACTGCAAAAGGCAGCCGAGTAATCACACTCAGCTGCCCCAGCAGTTGCAGCATTATTTCGTCTTCAGGCCTACCTTATCATACTGGTCGCCGCCGAGGACTTCCAGAGCCTTGATGAAGGTTTCATTGTCACTGTTCACCACTCTGTAAAAAGCTTCATTTTTATACAGCTGACGTGCCACCAGGGCCTTGAGCTGATTGCGCACCAGCCTGGCTGAGTGCTGTGCATCCATTTCGTTTTCTGGTTTAACCCCTTTGCCCTCGGCAAACTCGGTAAAATCCTTCACGGTGCTGCCAATGTCAAATCCTTTGTCGAAAGCATTAAAGTCAGGATACTTTTTCATCAGGCTGGTGCGGTTGCGGTCCACATAGCTGTTGATGTATTCATTGAAAAGATTTTTGCCAAACAGACCCCGCACATACAGGGTATTGGCAGTGGTATCCAGGGGCACAAAAATGTCGGGCAGAATGCCGCCGCCCCCATACACAATCCGCTTGGCAGCAGTGTAAAATTTCAGGCTGTCGGGCATGGTGATGCTGTCCTTGGTTACAAACTCGCCATGCTTGAATCGGCTGTCGAGTTCATCCATATAGGCCTCATACCCTTCAGTATATGGCTTTTGAATGTTTCTGCCGCTGGGGGTGTAATACCTGGCCACAGTCAGCCGCAGGGCCGAGCCATCGCTGAGCATGAAAGGTTCCTGCACCAGTCCCTTCCCGAAACTCCGGCGCCCAATTATCACACCCCTGTCCCAATCCTGCACTGCGCCGCTGACAATTTCGCTTGCACTGGCTGAGCCCTCGTCAATCAATATCGCCAGCCTGCCTTTTTCAAAATACCCCTGCCCTGTTGAGCTGTAGCTTTCTTTGGGCCTGCTGCGGCCCTGGGTATAAACAATCAGTTTATCTTTTGCCAGAAATTCATCTGCCAGGTCTATTGCCGCCTTCAGATAGCCCCCTGGGTTGCCGCGCAAATCAAGGATCAGGCTCTGCATGCCCAGCCTTTTCAGGTTTGATATGGCGCTGCTGTATTCATTCAGCGTGGTGCCGCCGAAACGGTTTATTTTGATGTATCCCACGCCAGGTGCGGCCATGTAGCTGGCATCGACACTGTAAATGGGGATTTTATCCCTCGTGATGGTATAATCAATCAGGCCATTTTCATCGCCGCGCTTGATGCTGACATCCACCTTGCTGCCTTTTGGCCCGCGCAGATTCTTCACCACATCATCATTTTTGAATCCGACACCAGCAACGGTTTTGCCATTAATCTTGACGATTCTGTCGCCAGCGCGAATGCCGAGTTCCTCGCTGGGGCCGCCGCTGATTGGGCTCACCACCATAATGGTATCCTTGAAAAGATTGAACTCAATGCCGATGCCCTCAAAGTTGCCCTCGAGTTCCTCGTTGGCAGCTTTCAGGTCTCGCGCTGGGATGTAGGTGCTGTGCGGGTCCAGCTGGCTGAGCATGCTTTCGATGGCTGATTCCACAAGTTCCTCACGGTCGGCTTTGTCCACATAAGCAATGTCAATGTATCGCAGCACTTCATTGAACTTGGTGAATACATCGCCTGTGCTGCGTGTGCCGCTTGCATCATGAAACTTGGCGCCGGCAAACATGCCCAGTGCCACCATGGCAGCCAGCAGCAAGGGGATGCGGTAATTTATTTTACGCATTAAATTCTATTTCTATTTTTTTGGGTAGGCCGGCACGTCGCTCAATCAGCAGGCCAGCTTGAGCTAAACGCAAAATTGGGGCAAGAGTTACCATTATCCCACGCATGGCCATAAATAAATCTTAAAGGGCAGCATCAGCTGGGGTGTAACCAGGCCCCGACAAAAGCGATGCCCCTGCGAAACGCTGCTGCACCCAAGAGAAGGGGGTTTGCAGCCGCCTGCAGGGGCATTGCCAATACGCAACAAAATAACAACTGGCCCCTATGCCATAAACAAACACCGGGGACACGCAAATTTTTACTTTACCACAGCCAGCTTTGCATAGAAGCTATGGCTGCTGCCCGCCGCTTTTACAAAGTATGTGCCCACGGGCAAACTGCTGATATCCAGCACAGGGTTGCTGGGCAGGTTGTGCCGCCTGATGACCACATCGCCGCCCAGGCTGATGATTTCGAGGTTGCTGAGCAATTCCCCGCCGGTGCTCAAAATCACTTGATCCATGGCAGGGTTGGGGAACAGCTTGAGTGTGCCGCGCATCGGCAGCTCGGCTATGCTGGTGATCACCTGGAAATCTGAATTGGCAACTGCCCCATCATCATACAGGCTGATGACCTTGATATCTGCATTTATCTCGCCGCCGCTGGCATTGTCAGTGGGAAGCATCTTGCCAATGATTTCTATTTTTCCGCCATCTTTGATCGCCTCGTTGTCCAGGTCAGATAGATCAAGGTCCAATGTTAGCTCGTCAATTCCAATCCGCTTGCAGATAAAGGAAATCAGTTTGCGGCTGGCACCGTATTTATCCGTCAGCTGCACATAGAAACTTTCCGCACTCAGGGTACCCTGCTGATATTCTTTGATGATGAGCTGGATTTTCACCAAGTCTCGGGCCGTCAAGTCCGCCGTACCAGATAGCACATAGGTTACTTTTTTGCCGCAGCCTTCGCCGGCCCTGGCCTTAAAGCCAAATGACAGCCCCAGGGCGAGGAAGAGAATATGGATAGGTTTCAATTGAGTAAGTTGGTTTAACAAAGCGAAAATTACGGCGACTTTGCCGACAGAGAAAATACAATGATTGCAATTTATCGGCCAAAATTGCTGATGCTGATTTCTGCAAGTGATTGACAATCAGATAAACTGATGGTCATCGGAGTTGCATATATCGGCATCATTGATAGGACGCAGATGCTTTGGTCAGGGTTGCTCGGCGTAATTTTCCGCCTCGATGGTGTTTGGCACTCGGGCTATTTTGCTCTGCAAACCCAATCAGCCGGCAGTCCCAGATGAATCGCAGCAAACTCATCAGCATTCTCAGCACCTTTAGCACCAGGGAGTTAAGGGAGTTTGAAGAATTTATTAATTCGCCGTTTTTCAACAAGAATCCAATCCCGATTGCCCTGTTCGATTTGGTGATGCCCCACCACCCCGCCTACGGTGAAGAGGCGGGGGCGGTGGAGCGCATTTTTTCCCTGCTGTTCCCTGGCGAGCCATATGAAGAGCAGCGGCTGAGATATGCGATGACTGACCTGACCAAACTGCTGGAAACTTACCTGAGCTATACCGAGTTCAGCACCCGCGAGATTTTTCGGCGATACTTGCTGATGACCGCATACAGCAGCCGAAACCTGGATAAATATTTCCGCAGCACATATGATGGTGCCCGCACCCAGCAGGAAAACAGCCCCTTCCGCAATGTGGATTATTACTTTGAGCGGTATCTGCTGGAGGAAAAAGCATACCAGCACAGCAACGCCCGAGAGCAGAACATTGCTGGCACCACCATCCAGGCCGCCACCGATAACCTGGATTATTATTACCTGTGCAACAAACTCCGCTATTGCTGCTTTCTGCTGGCCCGCCAAAGCATACTGAAGGAGGATTACCACAACATCCTTTTTGATGAGATACTCCAGTACCTGCAGGGCAGCGAGCTGCTGAAGGTGCCGGCAATCGCCATTTATTATCGCATCCTGCTCACCCTGCTGGAAAACACGGAGGTGAGCCATTATTTCATCCTTAAGCAGCTGGTGGAAACGCATTATCGCCTTTTCCCCACCACCGAGCTTCAGGACATTTACAGTGCCCTGCTGAACTTTTGCATCAGGCGGGTGAACAGCGGCGACAGCAGTTTTACCCAGGAACTGTTTGAGCAATACAAGGCCGTGGTTGACAGAGAAATCGTTTATGAAAACGGCTACATCACTCCCCATGAGTTCAAGAACATAGTGGTGGTGGGCCTGAAGGCTGGGCAGATTGACTGGGTGGATGAATTTATCGCTACCCATAAGGACAAGCTGCTGGCTGAGCACAGGGAAAACACTTACCTCTATAACATGGCATTTCTGCTGCACTATCGCGGCGATTTCAGCCAGAGCCTGCGCCTGCTGCAATCGGCAGAGTTCAAAGATGTGTATTATCACCTGGATGCGCGGGCCCTGCTGCTGCGCACCTATTATGAGCTGGAGGAATCGGAGCCGTTCTTCAGCCTGGTGGATGCCTTTACCAATTACCTGAAGCGCAACAAACTCATCAGCGATTATCAGCGCACCCTATACCTCAACTTTGTCCGGCTGATCCGTAAACTGATGAACATCCGGCTCGGTGGCCGCCAAACCTTCGCCGATTTATCAGCCGAACTCAATTCCACTCGGCCATTGGCCAACCTGCAGTGGATGCAGGAAAAACTCGCCGAACTGGAAGCGAGGTAATGGGGGGGCGGATTTGGTTAGTTAATAATCCCAATTTTCAGGGTGTGCGCCCGGGGCTTTCAGCCCTCTGTTACAGATGGGGCTGGGCCCTGAGGCATTTCATCCAAAACTTTCTGAATTCCATGATACAGTTCGGGAAGCTGAATTTCCATTGTTTCCCATACCAAGTCCAAGTCGATTTGAAGATATGCATGGCTTATTACATTTCGCATTGAATAAGCTGATGTAAACTTAAGATGAGGATGAGATGCCACAAATTCAGGGTAATCCTTCATCAATAGATTACTTGCTTCCCCGATTATCTCGAATCGACGATTCACAGCATCCTGCACCATGACGTTTTCCCTGAACTCCTGCAGGATCATTTCATCAGTGTATTCGTCAATCAGTTCTATCGCAGTCAAAATGTCATTGAGCAGTTCACGCAAAGTGCGAGTAATTCCCCTCATATTGCAACAGCCTCGGCCAGAACTTGATTACGAAACTTGTCGGGCAAACCATTGGGAGTGAGCACGTCGGTTTTCAAGCCTGTCAAAGTTTGCACGGCATGAATAATTCCGCACAAGTCAAACAGGGTGGTTTTGCCTTTGATGGGGTCAACTAATATGTCAAGGTCGCTAAGTTCATCGGCGGTGCCGTGGAGCACGGAGCCAAACAGCCTGGGATTTTCAACGTTGTGCTGCGCAATAATTTGCCGAATGGCATCGCGATGGTTGGCAAAAATCTCTGCGTGGGTCATTTTATCAAGGGTAAACTTCAAGCCGATTACAGGGCAACAAATTTCCTACCACTCGGCCCCGTCGGGCTCTGTGCGCAGCACTTCGGTCATCTCGGCCAGCAGACCTGCGAAATGGTCGGTGTGGTAGCCTTGCCGTCCGCCATACTGGGCCTTCGGCTCATCCACGGCGGGGATTTTCAGCCCTGCCCCTTCCAGAATGGGCGAGACTGCGAGTGTCCACTTCCGCTGGAGTTCGCGCTCGCCAGGAAAAATGCCCTCGATTTTGTTGATTTCGTCAAATGGCCCGGGCTCGAAAATGCTGAGGGCATAGGGCCATAGTTCCGTAAGCGCGCTCTGCATCCGCGCCCGCGATTCCTCGGTGCCAGCACTCAGCTGCTTTATCCAGGTGTTGGCATGGAAAAGGTGATACTTGATCTCTGGCCGATACTTGCGCGCCAAATCAGCAAGCGGTTGAAAGGTGGAGTAAGTGAGCAGTTCATAGCGCAGATACTCAGCATGGTCAAACAAAAAGTGGCGCATCAGGCTCACCCCAAAGTCATCACCGATAGGCAGCTCAACCAGGTGGCAGCATTTATACTCGCTTTCTTTTCGGCGGAAAGCGATGTCATCCACTTCACCCCCATTCGTTTGGCTCAGCAGGTTGTAAAAATTATAGGCATGGCCGACCTTATCCTGGGCCATGCTGCCAAAGGCGATGTCCTCTTCCAGTGTCGGGCCGATTCCTGTCCACTCGGCATTGCGGTGGCCGATGATCAGGGCATCGTCTGCCATTTTGGTCAGCAATTCGCTCACGGCGGGCTTCATTTTGTCGCTCAGGTTCATTCGGCTCCCTCGGTTTCC
>CBDTVD010000017.1:0-15205 GCA_965363965.1 uncultured bacterium | reverse complement strand
GGAGACATTCCGCGGCGACCTGAAAGTGCAGCCAGTCCCCTTCAGCAATGAGTTGAACATCATTGCCCCTGAGTTTGAAGGAACGGCAAATCTGGAAATGATCAACTCCCAGGGCCAAATCGTGATAACCGAGCGCCTGATGGGTAAGGCAAATCTCAGAATTGAAACTGAAAATCTCAGCAAGGGGCTTTACCTGATACGCATCACCAAGGGCGACGCTTTGCCGCTTGTGCTTAGGGTTGTGAAACAATAAACTTCCCTCTCAGCTGAAGAATATAGCTGATTGGTTCAATTGAAACCCAAGGCCGGCATTACCCAAAATGGGAAGTGCCGGCCTTTTTGTGTAGTGTGCACTGCGATTGCAAGGCGTATACCTTTGCCTTTTTTCATAAAGCTCAAAAAATTTCTTTTGGCCAAGCAAGTTCCTCCCCGCAAAACTGCCTCTGCAGCACAGCAGCAGCCACCTGCACACACTGCCCCTTCTGAGCATCAAGGACCGCAGCCGTGGTGGAGGGCGATTATTTTTCCCCATCTGGTCATCATTCTTGGGTTTTTGGTGATTGCATTTGGATTTCTCAGCCCCGTGCTCAGCGGAAAGCGACTTAAGCAAAATGATGTAACCCAATGGCAAGGGAGTTATGAGGAAGTAAGGGATTACCAGGAAAAGACCGGTGAGCGCAGCCTTTGGACCAATTCCATGTTTGGTGGCATGCCCACTTATCAAATCGCTCCTTATTCCCCCAACTCCATGATAGGTACAGCTTATACTTATGATGTTCTGGTCAGCCGAGGCTTGCCTTTGGGGGTAAACTCAGTGTTTCTATACTTGTTTGGGATGTATTTTCTGCTGCTTGCCTTCAGGGTGAATCCCTGGGTGGCGGCTCTGGGCGCCATAGCTTACGCTTTCAGTTCTTACAATATCATAATCATAGAGGCAGGGCACATGCTCAAGACATATGCGCTGGGTACCGCGCCGCTTGTTTTTGCCGCCATGATATACATACTCCGATGGAGGAAGTACTGGCTTGGGGGTGCGCTTTTCACCCTTGCACTCGCTGTGCATCTCAGGGCTAACCACGTCCAGATTAGTTACTACTTTGGTTTAATACTGCTTGTGTTCCTGATTTTTGAAACTGTCAGGTTCCTGAAGGCCAAACAGGTAAAGCACATGGTGATTTCTTATGCAGTTATTGCGGCTGGGGCAATAATTGCGGTTGGCAGCGGGATCAGTTTCTTGATGACTACCTATGAATATGGTGAGCAGACAATCAGGGGGAAAAGTGAACTCACCAGCACAGGCACCGCTGAATCCTCAGGGCTGGACAGGGAATACGCTTTCCAATGGAGCAATGGGGTAGGGGAAAGCTTTACGGTTTTAATACCCAATATCTATGGCGGCGCAAGCGGCCAAGTTCAGGAAACCAGCCCCAGTGCATTGAAGGCAGTGGATGACCTCCAGGTCAGAAACGTTGTCGGGCAAATGGATGCCTATTGGGGCGACCAGCCTTTCACAAGCGGGCCTGTTTATTTTGGGGCAGTAATCATGTTCCTGTTTGTCCTCGGCTTATTTTTCTTGAAGGGCACCGACAGATGGTGGATATTGATTGCGGCCATACTCGGAGTATTGCTTGCGATGGGACGGAATTTCCCTGCGCTGAGCTACTTTATGTTCGATTATTTTCCGCTCTACAATAAATTCAGGTCGGTCAACATGACAATGGTCATTAGCTCATTGGTGATTCCCATTCTGGCAGCCCTGGTGGTAAATAAACTGATAACCACCAAAATTGCCTGGGATAAGGAATCAAGAAACAAACTGATTTACTCGCTCGCAATCACTGCGGGCTTAAGCCTGATTTTCTGGCTTGTTCCCAGCCTGGCGGGCAATTTTTTAAAGCCAAATGATGGCGATGCGGCCATGCTTAAACAGGCTCAGTTCCCCCCCGATCAAATACCCATGATTCTGCCAGGGCTGGCCGATGCCCGAGTCTCAATTCTAAAGTCTGATGCCCTGCGCAGTTTCCTCTTTATTGCATTGGCAGGTGCGCTGATTTTTTTCTACTTCAGGCAAAAGGTAAAAATTCCCGTTTTGGTCGGTGGTTTATTGCTGCTGATATTTATTGACTTGGTGGCAGTGGACAAGCGCCACCTCACCGCTGATAAATTTGAAAAGAAGTCGTCAACACCCATCTTGCCATCCGCTGCTGACAATGCCATTCTGCAGGACACTGACCCCAATTATCGTGTGCTCAACCTGACAGTCAGCCCATTTAATGATGCCACAACCAGCTATTTTCACAAAAGCGTTGGCGGATATCATGGTGCAAAACTCAGGCGATTTCAGGAAATGCGCGCAGCGTACCTCGACCAAGCTGTCGCTGTTATGCAGCAAAACCTGAAAGGCGGATTTCCGCCTGCCAGCCTTTTGACCGCGCTGCAAACCAACGGCGATCTGGGAATACTCAACATGCTCAACACCCGATACTTTATTGTAGGGCCGAGTGCGGCCCCGCTCAAAAATCCCTATGCGCTGGGCAATGCATGGTTCATTAAAGGATTCTATAAGGTGCAATCGGCTGATGCCGAAATTGCCGCACTCGAACGCTTTAACCCTGCTGACACGGCAGTGGTGAATGTTTCAGACGAGCGATTTGCAGGTTTTGCCAACAAGAGTTTCGAAATTGATCCTGCGGCTGAGATTAAGCTGACCTCTTATGCCCCCAATCATCTCACATACAGCACCAATGCATCTTCGCCCCAGGTAGCGGTCTTCAGCGAGATATATTATAATGATGGCCTCGGCTGGCATGCCTATATAGATGGCCAGCCTGCAGAGCATTATAGGGTCAATTATGTCTTGCGGGCAATGCATATTCCTGCAGGCAAGCATACCATTGAATTTAAATTCGACCCACCGACATTTAACAAGGGCGAGAATCTATCGTTACTTTTCTCCATCCTGCTGATATTGGCGCTGGCTGCAGGCATTGGCCATGAAGTGTGGGAGCACCGCAAGCAACAACGATTGCCGGTTAACGCCTGATTCATCAATGCGGCAATGCAATTGCATGGGATACAATACTGATGGGAAGGAAAAGAAAACCTGCCAATGAGCCCCGCGTTCACAACGAACTAAAGGGGCTGAATTTGAGAATCAATGAGTTTGGGCAGATAGAAAGTGACATTGATATCAACAAGGTTAATGAATTCCTCACCAAGCTGGTGCCCGATAAGAAACTGATCAACAGGGCTGACAATGCCTTTCAGCAGGAATTCAGGCACTTGTTCAAGGAAGATCAGCTGAAGGACGAAGACCCACCGCTCTCTATTGAACCAGAGGAGGAGGAAGATGAATTGCCCCCGCCTGACGAAGAGTAAGGCCTGATTCTTCCCCAAAGTTCAGCATTCTACGGTGGTAACTTGCGCCCCGAAATGGGAAAGCCTCTTAATCGGCCCATCAGGGTACTGATTGCCAAGGTTGGCCTTGATGGGCATGACCGAGGCGCAAAGGTGATTGCCAGTTCTCTGCGCGATGAGGGCATGGAGGTGATTTACACTGGCTTGCGTCAAACGCCTGAAACTGTGGTGGCGGCAGCGCTGCAAGAGGATGGGGATGCCATGGGAATCAGTATGTTGAGGGGTGCCCACATGACAGTTTTCCCCCGTGTAATCACCTTGATGAAAGAGGCTGGCATGGATGATGTTTTGCTCACCGGCGGGGGAATCATTCCCCCCGAGGACATGGCAGCCTTGAAAAATGCAGGGGTAGGAGAACTTTTTGCCCCGGGTACTCCCGTATCACAAATTGCAGATTACATAAAATCCTGGGCGGCCGAAAATCGGGCCAACCTGAGCATATAAATAGAACCAAAAAACCAAAACATGGAATTTCAAACCCTGAAATGGGATAAGTCAGAAAGTATTCTGACCATTACAATCAATCGTCCTGAAAAACTCAACGCACTCAACAGCCTGGTAATATCTGAGCTGTGGCAAGCAATAGACAAGGGTGAATCTGACCCTGAAATTAAGGGCATCATCCTTACTGGTGCTGGCGATAAGGCTTTTGTAGCTGGTGCAGATATCGCCGAGTTTAGCAATTACAATGCTGATGAGGGCCGGCGCATGGCAGAGGCCGGCCATCGCACTTTTGATGCAATCGAGAACTGCAGCAAACCAATCGTGGCTGCGGTCAATGGTTTTGCACTTGGCGGCGGATGCGAGCTGGCAATGGCCTGCCATATGCGCATTGCCAGCACAAACGCTCGCTTTGGCCAGCCTGAAGTTAACCTCGGTGTCATCCCTGGTTATGGCGGCACTCAGCGGCTGATTCGCTTGGTAGGCTATTCCAAGGCAGCAGAACTGTTGCTGACTGGCGATTCAATCAAAGCTGTGGAAGCCGAAAGGCTGGGCTTGGTCAATCACATTGTCGAGCCGGAAGAATTGCTGAATGCCAGCCGAACGCTCTTGCTCAAGATTGCAGATAAAAGTCCGCTTGCAGTCGCCCGAATCCTTCAGCTCCTTGTTGATTACTACAATAAAGAAAAAGATGCATTTGCTGAGGAAATAACCCAGTTTAGCGACCTTTTCAACACCAGTGATTTTCAGGAAGGCGTAGAGGCATTTCTGCAAAAGCGAAAAGCGCAGTTTACTGGAAAATAATGGCGGCTGCCAGGCTCTTTAAGGGAGTAGGAGAAAACAAAACTTTTTTTCTCCTGCTCCTGGTTTGGGCTGTTGCGGGGCTTGTTATCAATTTATGCTGGACCCAGCAAACTCTGTTTTTTGCAGTAAATAAGCATACTGCATTGCATGACCCTGTGTTCAACACCATCATGCCGCTATGGACAAACCTGGGAGACGGAGTATTTTTTGCCGCGGCATGTGTGATTTTTCTTTTTGTCAGCCTCCGCGGAGCCTTCGCCAGCGGAATAATCCTGCTGTCGACTGGGCTGGTTGTGCAGCTGATGAAGCAAGTAATTTTTACTGGCTATCATAGGCCATATGAAATTTTCAAGGGAATGGGTGAAATTGCGATGGTGGAAGGATACCATCCTTATTTGAACAACAGTTTCCCAAGCGGGCACACCACCACGGCTTTTGCATTGATGGCATTTTTGGCGATGGTTTGGAAAAGGCCAATATGGGGAGCGATCCTGTTTTTGGCAGCCTTGGTTACAGCTTACTCTCGCCTTTATCTGGGCCAGCATAATTTTATTGATGTTTATGTGGGCAGCTTGCTGGGCAGTATTATTTCCATTTTGGTTTACGGCTGGGTGTATCGGGAAAATTCCGTTTTCGCTCGCGCGGCTTGGAAACGGGGATTGCTAACAAGGAAGGCAGCGGATGAATAAGGGATACGGGTGGTTTATTCTTGCGCTGGCGGCAGTGCTGTATTTGCCTGGATTGGGCCTTGCCCACCTGTTTGATTGGGATGAAATAAACTTCGCCGAATCGGCCAGGGAAATGCTTCTGACCAAGGATTTTCTGCGGGTGCAAATCAACTTCCAAACATTTTGGGAAAAGCCCCCCATTTTCATTTGGCTCCAGGCAATCAGCATGGCGTTGCTGGGGGTGGGGGAGTATGCAGCTCGGCTGCCCAACGCCTTGATAGGAATAGTTACCCTTGTTTTCCTTTACTCCATAGGGCGCAAACTTCAGGATTGGAGATTTGGAATTTGGTGGGCTTGCCTGCACGGGCTCAGCTTGCTGCCGCATATTTATTTTAAAAGCGGCATTATTGATCCGCTCTTTAACTTGCTGATCATAGGCAGTTTTTGGCATTTATTCCAAAGCCAGGGTTTAGCGAGTGGCCTGAAGCATCCTGTGCTGGGTGGCGTGTTCGGTGGCCTTGCAGTGCTCACCAAAGGCCCCGTTGCCTTGCTGATGATTGGGCTGGTGCTGGCGGTTGCCTGGGCAAGTGGCAAAATGCGCCCGATTATGCCATTCAAGCGTTTCGCAGTATCAGTGCTGGTGGGCCTTGCAGTGAGTGCCAGTTGGTTCCTCGCTATTTATTTCAAGCATGGCGGCGGAATGATTCAGGAGTTTTTCGATTATCAGGTTAGGTTATTCGCCACTCCTGATGCCGGGCACAGTCAGCCGTGGTTTTATCACTTGGTGGTCATATTAATAGGTTGTTTTCCAGCTTCCATTTTTGCCTTCGGTGGGTTTCAGCGTCAGCACTTCCTAAATCCTGATACGGACCTGTGGCGAAAATGGATGGTTATTCTGCTTGCCACTGTCTTAATCGTCTTTTCGATTGTGCAGACAAAAATCGTCCATTACAGTTCGCTGGCCTATTTTCCCGTCAGCTTTTGTGCAGCAATCGCCTGCCAAAAGCGGATGCTGGGCAGCTGGAAAATGGGCAAGGTATTAAAGGCGGTGGGGATTGCAGCAGGCTTGATACTTGGTTTGGCACTGGCCGCCATTCCATATGTTGGTGCACACAAGGCGGAATTATCGCGATACATCAATGACAAGTTTGCTGTGGCAAATCTTGAGGCCAGGGTGCATTGGGGTGCCTGGGAGCCCCTGCTTGGAATTGGTTTTCTGGCTGCCGTCATCATTGGCTTTGCAGAGTTCAATCATCCGCGCAAACGCAAGGCGGGAGCGATGGTTCTGATCATTTCCACAGCCATTTTTGCGCAAATTCTGATTTACATCATGGTGCCCCGCATTGAACGTTACACTCAAGGTGCGGCGATATCTTACGCCAAGACGGCGAGCAAGACGGGCGGGATTATTGAACCCATCGGCTATAAAAGTTACGCGCATCTATTCTACGGGCAAAGGAAGCCACCAGCATCTCCAGGACAGTATTCTGCAGACAGTGTGCTGTATGGTTCGCAACCTGCACCAGTCTATATCCTTACCCGAACTGACCGCGAAGGCCAATTGCCAACTGATGTCGAACTCAGGGAAATAGACAGGCGTAACGGTTTTATCCTGCTCCGAAGGCTAAAAGCACCAAAGCCTTAAAATCTTGCCCGCAAGGTGATGATTAAGTTTCTGCCCGGGGCACTAATCCCGCTGGCAAACGTCCGGTAATGCTGGTCGAGGATATTTTCTATTGCTGCCTGCAGCCGCAGATTGTCGGTGACACGGCAACTGCCGCGCAGGTTCAGGGTAAACCATCCGGGCATTCCCTCTGCAGTGGCATATTGCAAGTTGTCCTCTCCACTCGGGCTGTAATCTGCGAGCTTTTTCGGCGCGTTGTATGCTGCCCACGCCTCAGCCATCCACTTGCCGGTTTTGTACTCGAGGTTTGTGCGTCCAAATAGTGGGGCTATATGGTCAAGAGGCAGTTTTGTGCTGTCTGTCAGCTGCTTACCGACTGTGTAATTGATTGTACTGCTTAATGTCAATCCTTTCCTGAGTTGCCATTCTGCACTTGCATTGCCGCCTGCTATGTAAGCATCCGCTGAGTTTTGAGTGCTGAATACTCTGCTTTGGCTGTTGTTATAAAAAATGCTGTCCTGCCCTTCGTATTTATCTGGCTGCAGGGTGAGGAGATTGGTTGCACGGGTATAAAAACCTGAGGCAGAAATAAGGAGATGGTCCGCGAGGGTAAAGGTGCCGCTCAATTCAGCTGTTGTGGAATACTCAGGTTGAATTTCAGTGTTTGGGATTACCAGAATTCCACCTGTGGACTCAAATACTTTCGATAAGTCATCCACATTAGGCGCACGGAATGCTGTACCGATGTTCGGCCGCAATGTGATGGACTTGGACGGTTTCCAAACTGCGCCCAGGTTCCCGCTTGGTGCACTGAAAGTTTGTTCGGCATTCTGAAATGGAAAGTTGAAAGACGAATTTGAGTCCCCAAAATCAGCGTGCAAAGTCGTGGCCGTGTATCGGGCACCCGCATTGAGGATAAACTGTTTTGAAAATTCCCAGTTATGCAGCACATAAATGGCACCGAAGTGCATTTGGCTGCCATCAAGCGGATATCGGGTGTCTGCTGAAGCGGTTTCACCTGTCATGATATTGAAAGAACTGGCTGAGGATTGGACAAAATTCATCTGACCATCCAATCCATACCTCAATTCACGCCCGGGCTTATACTCTTTTTCAAAATCTATGGTCAGCTGCCCAACATTCACGTTTTCATCTTGCGTAACCCGATGGTCGCGGCCGAATTGCCGGCTTACCCGTGTTTCGTCTATGTGCTGCCCGCTTATTTGAAGCCGGGCTGCATCATAAAGTTTCCGCGATCTCGAAAATTCCAATGAATAACTGGCCATATACCGATTCTGGGGGCCGTAATACCATTCTGCAAATCTGAGGTTACCATTCCTGATTTCACTCAGCCGGTCAAAGCGCGGCACATCCGTTGAAGTTGACATTTGCAAGTTGAGGCTGTGCCTGATGGTTTTGGTCGGGCTGAAGAGGAATTTTTGAATCAAATCCAATTGGCTGTATCCAGACCCTGCTTGTATGTTTGGGTCAGGGTTAGGCACACTGCTGTCAGCACCGTTAATTCTATCCTGATTAAGTAGCCTTTTGCCAAAATTTGGGTAATCTGCAGGACGGTTGTTGTTTCCAACCCGCAGGTCGCCAAATTTTGAGGCTGTAATGCTGGTATAACTGCCCAGTTTAGCGCCGCTTATCCCAAAGCCAGTGTGGCCAGTGAATTCAGTGTATGCAGTGCTGTGTCGGGCGAATGCATCGCCGAAAACCTTTATTTCTCCAGGCGTGGAACTCAAGATGGGATTGCGAGTGTGGAAGTGCAGCACACCGCCCAAAGCATCGCTGCCATAAACCACTGCACCTGGCCCGTAAAGAGCTTCAATGCGGCTTAAACTTCCGGCATCAAGGGTGATTACGTTTTGAAGATGGCCGCCGCGATAAATGGCATTGTTCATTCTGACTCCGTCCATCACAAGCAGTATTTTATTAGCCTCAAAACCGCGCATTACAGGGCTTCCGCCCCCCAGTTGACTTTTTTGCACGGTGACATTTGCTGTGGCCGCCAATGCCTCAGCCACTGTTGGCGCATTGATTTCTGCCAGCCGTTGAGCACTGATTATCTGCACGGGCTGAGCAATGTCCTTGACGGTTTCACGAAACTTGCTGCCAGAGATGATTACAGAATCCAACGCCATTGGCATTGGCAGCAGAAAGATAACATCAGGAAGTTTTTTAAACGTCTGGGCCTGATATCCAATTCGGCTGACCGTGATATTATGCCCTGTGCTGTTGAAAGCCGATTTTTGAACTGTACCATCTTCGCCAGACTGGAGTGTTATTGCACCACTTGATACAACCACATTTGGCAATGGCATTTGGGTGGCTTCATCCAGTATTTTGGTGGATTGTGCCTGCAGCCCGGCACCTGAAAATAAAAAAAGGAAGGCCGCAGCCACCACCACTCGGCAAACTTGCAATAGTCTCATCCAACAAACATCTTTACAGGTGCGAAAATCCGATGGAATGCTGATGATCGTCGAAAACAAAAATGCCGAGCCATCGGGGCTATCCTGATGACTCGGCTGATTATTGTGGCTGCCTCCAGATGTCTGAGGCATTGTGTGAGGGCAAATTAATCTACATTATCATGCAGGAAACTGTTACCAGATTTCCGCTGAAGCCCATCTTCACCCAGGGTAAGGCCGCTGGTAACTGGTTTTGAGGAGTGCTGCACAGGGCGCAATGCCACTCGGTTCCTGAGGTAAGCTGGCTTTTTCTCAATTTCATTGAGGTTGTCTGGATTGAATGCTGGTGGCACCCGCTGAGTTTCACTGGTACTTTGCCTCGAGTCGCTGACAGTTTTGGCCGGCTCAGGCTGAGGATAAGTGCGCTGGGCAGGCTGGCTATCGGTTTCGACCCTGCGCAGTAAATCTGCAATTTTGGCTGAACCTGTTTCAATTCCGGTGATAACTTGAGGCTTGGGCTCAGTTTCAATTTCCCGCACAACCTGGCTGGGGGTTTTTGCTGCCGACACAACAAGCGGCTGGGGTTCTGCCTTGGGGGAGTTTGAAAGCAGCAATTCATTTTCATGGCCTTTTTCAAATCCTGTGGCAATGAGCGTTAACTCAACAGCGGCACCCAGGTTTTCATCATAGCAATGGCCCCAGATAACTTCAGCGTCTGTGCCTGCAGCATCGCTGATATAATCTGTAATTGTACCCACTTCCTCCATGGTTACTTCATCAGTACCGCTGGCAATGTTAAGCAGCACATACCGTGCACCGTGGATGTCGTTTTCACTCAGCAAAGGTGAATGAAGGGCGCTTTTGACGGCTTTTTGGGCACGCTCATCGCCCTCGGCTTTCCCGATCCCCATGATGCCTACGCCACTGTTTTGCATCACGGTGCGAACGTCTTCAAAGTCGACATTGACATAGCCTGGGACAGTGATGATTTCAGCAATTCCTTTGGCGGCTGTGGTTACAATGTTATCTGCATTTGCAAAAGCTTCGCTGAATTTGCAATTTCCGAATAGAGCCCGCACACGCTCATTATTAATTACGATGAGCGTGTCAACATGCTTGCGCATGGTTTCAATGCCATCCAAAGCTTTGGCCCTGCGCGATTTTCCTTCAAACTCAAAAGGGCTGGTTACAATCCCCACGGTGAGGATGCCCATTTCTCTGGCGATTTTGGCAATCACCGGTGCTGCACCAGTGCCGGTGCCGCCGCCCATGCCTGCGGTGATGAATATCATTTTGGTACCATGGCTCAGCATCTCCATTATTTGGTCTGCACTTTCGGTGGCTGCCTTGCGACCCACTTCGGGGTTTGAGCCTGCCCCTCTGCCATCAGTCAGATTGCCGCCAATCTGGAGTTTTTTTGGAATAGGGCTTTGGTCGAGGGCCTGTGAATCGGTGTTGCTGATGATGAAATCAACACCTTTTATTCCTTGTTTATACATGTGGTTGACTGCGTTGCCGCCGCCACCGCCTACGCCGAACACCTTGATGATGCTTGGGCCTGGCAAATCGTAGCTTATTTCCATTTTCCTGTTCTTTTGATTTTGGGTTTTGTGATTATGTGAGAGTGAGCGAAAGTGATTGAAGTTGAAAGTGTTACAGTCGCTTAATTTTTAAAGTCGGTCATGTTTTCATCCTCAAGCCAGCGTTTGCCTTTGCTGAGGATTCCCTGAAACCATCCTTGCCTTGGTGTTGCATGTTTCGATGGGGTATCGGGTGTAGCAGGCTCCATATCATGGGTTGCTTGCAATGCTTTCAGCACCAGCCCAACGCTGGTGGCAAACATGGGGCTTTGCACTTCCTGCACAATTCCCTTGGCCAGATGCTCGCTGGGGTACCCGATGCGGGCATCCAGATTGGTGATGTAACTGGCAAGGTGAGTGATTTGGGCCAATTGCGCGCCGCCGCCTGTGAGCACAATGCCGCCGATGAGTTTCTTATCGAATCCGCTGTTGATAATCTCCCGATAGATATACTGAAGTATTTCAGACATCCGAGCTTCTATGATATGGGCAAGATTTCGCATGCTGATTTCCTTCGGCTCACGATTGCCGATTCCGGGGATGGTGATAATCTGGCCGTCACTCACAATGGAGGCGATGGCTGAACCGTAGTCCTTTTTCAGCTGCTCGGCCTGATATCTCATCACGCTGCATCCCTCTTTAATGTCTTCGGTTACCACATTGCCCCCCAATGGTATCACCGCTGTGTGCCTGATGATTCCATCCTTAAATATGGCGAGGTCGGTGGTGCCGCCTCCGATGTCGACAAGGGCAACGCCTGCTTCCTTTTCATCACTGGTCAGCACAGCCTCGCCGCTGGCGATCGGTTCAAGGATAAGGTCAGCCACTTGCAGCCCTGCCCTTACAATGCAGCGGCCTATGTTTTTTACAGCCGTCATTTGGGCAGTGATGATGTGGAAATTGCCTTCCAGCTTGACGCCTGCCATGCCAATGGGGTCATAAATGCCCATTTCATTATCCACAATATATTCCTGGGGAATGACATGCACAATTTCTTCACCTGGCTGCATCACCACCCGGTGCATGTCTTCAATCAGGCGATTGATGTCGGTTTTGCTTATTTCGTCCTCAGAATTGTTGCGTACAATAACCCCGCGATGTTTCAGGCTGCGGATGTGCTGGCCCGCTATCCCGACATGTACTACTTCAATTTTTACATCGGATTGCTGGCTGGCAATTTCGACTGCTTTGCTGATGGCTTCTACGGTTTTGACAATGTTGGTAACAACGCCACGCATTACCCCCTCACTGGCAGTTTTGCCCATGCCGAGGATATCTACCTTGCCATTTTCATTTTTGCGGGCTACGATTGCACAAATCTTGGTTGTGCCAATATCCACCCCAACAACGATTTCTGTTTTATCTGACATTTATTTTTTTGTTCTTTAGGATTGATTAATGGTTGGCGGCATTCGGTTTTTCGGCAATTATTTGCCCTGCGAAAGTCAGGTTGATACTTTGATAGTCAGGCCAGCCAAGCTCTTGCTGCCTTATGAAAAAAAGTCGCATTCGGTCAATTTTGTCCGAGATTTGGCCTGTGTCACCCAGTATGATGGGGTAGGATGCAAAACGGGACCAAGCTGTAAACTTTCCAGCCTCAGATACTTCCATTTGCCCTATCAATGCTGCGGCAAAGCTGTCTGCCTCAAGCTGGGCAGCCCATGCACATGCCATGCTGTCGAATATTGTTTTTTGGTCATTTGCCATGCCATCAGGGTAAGCGAACAGCAATGCTTCAGCCGGTGCCCCTGCCAAAATGGGAATTTGCTGAACCCCTTTATCCAAGTAATACGATTCGCCATTGCTCGCAATCACACGGGCTATAGGCGTCCGCTGCCAAATTTTTAGATGCAAGGTGCCTTCAAGCGTGGTATAGGCTTCGGCAGATCTGATAAACGGGTCTGCTTCCAGCCGCCACTCTATATTGTTCAGGTCAAGGCTGTTAACCAGTTTCCCAAGGAAACTGAATCCGTCCTCTTCAGCCAGGGAAATTCCTTTTGCAGGTGAAATGAATGGGACACTATCTGCGTTGATGACCATGCATTCGACATTTTTAACCCTCACCTTTTCCAAGGAGTGCTGGGTGGCAGATACGGCTGTCAGCAAGGCCAGTGCACCAAAAATGCTGATGAGCAGATATTTATTTTTCAGCCAGAGCAGCTTCATGCCAGGGCCTCCTTTTTGATTTTTTGGCTCGCCAACTTGGCAATTTTGTCCACCAGCTTATCAATATCACCTGCGCCAGCCACCAGGATGATGTCTGTTCTGCCTTCACTTAAAATTTCCTCAATTTGATCTTTCTCCACCACTCTTGCTTTTCCTGCGAGTGGATGCTGCAACAGCATATGGCTGCTGACACCCTCTATTGGCAATTCCCTGGCGGGGTAAATGGGCAAAACAAACACTTGTTCAGCCATGGAAAGGGATGTGGAAAACTCAGCAGCAAAATCGCGGGTTCTTGTGTATAAGTGCGGCTGAAATACCACTGTCAAGTGCCTCGGCCCGAAAAATTGCCTGATGGCATGAATGCAAGCCTTCAGCTCGGCGGGGTGGTGGGCATAGTCGTCAATCACCACTCCTCCGGCACCGTTATACTTGATTTGGAAACGCCGGCTTACCCCGCGATAGGATTGCAGCGCAAGACGGATGCTCCACTCGTCCTTCACCCAATAGCTTGCGGCTGCAAGGGCCCCGATGGCATTGCACACATTGTGTTCCCCTGGTGTAATTATTTTCAATTCTTTCAGCCTTTTTCCGCCTAAGTCAGCATCAAAAACCATCCAGCCATCTTCGACCCGCAAATTGCAGTAGCGATAATCCGAGGTGGCTTCTCTGCCATAGGTCATAGATTTATCGCCGAATCTGGCAGCTATTGATTCATGCAGAATCAACTTTCCGCCGGGCGCAACCTGCTTGGAAAATGCCTTGTAGGCAGACACCACTTCTTCAGGCTCACCATAAACATCCAGATGATCAGGGTCAATGTTTGTGATTAATGCGACTGTCGGGTTTAGAGTCAGGAAGGACCTGTCATATTCATCAGCCTCTGTAATTCCGGCTTCGAGGGGAATACCTGAAGATTGGTAAAAATTGGAATCATAGTTTTCCATGATTCCGCCTGTCAATGCCAATGTGCCTATGCCAGAATCCGCCAGCAGATGGGTAAGCAGACTGGCAGTTGAAGTTTTGCCATGCGTGCCGGCGATGGCAGCATAAGGCACTTGCGACATAATCTGCCCCAGAATCCATGACCTTTTGACGACAGTGAAACCAGCCTGATTGAAATAGCTCAGCTGCAGATTTGTGGCCGGAACGGCAGGTGTATAAATGATAAGCGTTCCGCTGGGGTCCCCTCGAAAGTCGGATGGAATTGAGAGGACGTCATCATCAAACGTGATTATAGCCCCAGATGCTTGCAGCTTATCGGTGAGAGAGGAAGCAACGCGGTCATAGCCAGCAACTTGTTTCCCCTGGCCGAGGAAATAGCTGGCCACAGCACTCATTCCAATTCCTCCTATGCCGAGGAAATAGAACCGTGAATATTCTGCAGCGAGCTTTTTCATTTTGCAGAATTTTTTATGAGTTCGAGAATTTGGTTGGCGATTGTGCTTGCCGCGGCGGGCATGGCCATGGCAGAAATATTTTTCTGCAATCCCCCTCGCTTTTTTTCATCTCCAAGAAGCTGAATTACTTCATCAACAAGTTTTTGCTCTGCTTCAGCATCTTCAATCATGATGGCGGCACCTGCATCTCTCAGAACCCTGGCATTGGCGCGCTGATGATCACCTGCCACGTTGGGTGAAGGCACCAATATGCTGGCTTTTCCCAATGCCTGCAGTTCTGCAATGCTGATTGCGCCCGCCCGAGAGATGACAACATCGGCCAACTGATATGCCAAGTCCATTCTTTCGATGAATGGCAGCAATTTCAACTGCGATGAATCGGCAACAATTTCCCGGCTCAATCCCTCATAGTATGATTTTCCGCATTGCCAAATCACATTAATCCCAGCTTGCTGGAGTTTGCCAATTTGGTTTTGGAGGACGGTGTTCAAAGTGCGGGCACCCAGGCTGCCCCCAATCACCAGAAGTGTTGGTTGGCGCTTAGCAAAGGCAAAATACGAGTGCGCAGAGTTATCCACCTCGGCCTGTGGATAAATACTGTTTCTGACGGGATTACCTGTGTATAACCATTTGCTGGCATCTACTTTTTGGGCCAGCCCAAGCCAGCCCCCGCAGACTTTATCTACCCGAT
>CBDTVD010000016.1:0-15651 GCA_965363965.1 uncultured bacterium | reverse complement strand
GGAAAAGTTTGGTCATTTTTTTCATCAGAGTTTCATCAGGCGATTTGTGCGCTGGATTGCGCCATCGCGGGTAACTATCATGTAAAACCCGGGCTGCAATTTTGAAATATCTATTTCGAGCGAACCTTGCAATGTTCCGGAACTCATTGAAACCCCTGCAAGATCAGTAATAGTCCACAGGGTGCCAGGTGAAGTGGCAGGGAGAACAACTCTATCTAAACCCGGATTAGGGGCGATTAAAATGCCATCTTTTGATGGAGACTTCGCAGATTGTGAAATGGTTATGCTGACAACATTCGAATAGATAAATCCAGCCTCGGATTCAGGCATCACTTTGTACAGGTAGGTAGAATCCACGCTAACATTTGGGTCAGTGGCAGCCTGGAATCCAGCTGGGAGCGTATCTATTGGCATCCATTCTGTGTGGGCGGTTCTTTTGAAAACAATGGTAGGCAGACTGGTAAGCATTGACTTTGATTTCCAATATAACTTGACCTGATCTCCAACTTGCTTAGCTTCATGCAGTATTGGTTCAGCCAATGTATCAGCAGTGCTTGGGGAAAAGATTATGCGTTGAAAAGGGAATCGCTCACGAACATTTTGTTGGTAGCTGAATTGGTTAATTACCTTGAGCTCGTTGTCAAGATATTTCATAACTGCAAGGGTATCTTTTTGGAGGAAGATATAATTGTCTTTATACCGATTTAAATAATCTGCCGTCCCACAAACTATAGAGTCACACCGTTTGCTGGAGAAATAGTGAGCATAATTTTTTCCAGTGGTTTCCTCTTCGTCAAAATTAAAGCCCTCTGCTGATGCGGACTTAGGATAAAAATGGTTAATGCTCCAATATTTATCGTAGTAATTCAAATCAACATAATATATTCCATCACCTGACCAATCGCATCCATAAAATGAAGATGCGTTTCTCCACATCCTTGCATATTTTCCACCCCTATAATAAATAGCACGGGCGTAATACCAAATACTGTCCATTTCCGGGCACCCATCATATCCAAAGTCAAATTGTTGTACTGCCCAACTTACGTTGTGGTCATCACCGTACTGTAAAAAGGGACGAAATGTATTATCCTGGCTAAAATAATAGGATTTTAGTTGTTGTACTTCGCCTGTTTTTCCAGTTAGTACATCATAATGGTCGAAATAAGAAGAATCGTAAATTGAATTATTTTCATATGCCCATTTATAAAATAAAATAGTTCTCGAAGGATATTGAGCTACTGTCAAACTTTTCTTCCGGCCTTCTTCATCATACTTCCAAAAAGCACTATCACATTGCAGCCATGATAAACTCCCATCATTCGGATTGAACTGCTCAAATTTCCTCCATGTAAAGTTGCCGTGGTGATCTTTTTCTGACTGATACCTGGATACTGTTCGCCAATAGGGCGAAACCTTAGAATCATACACCTGAACTTCATAAAATGGGCGTTTTTGCAAACTGTCGTGCTCGTAAAAACGAATCTCAGGGGCCAAGCCACCATAGATTGGTCTCATTAGCTGAGAAAATGCCGAAGAGCTGAGCATACCCAAGAGCAAAATGAACGATAGGCGAATCATAAAGCAAAAATATTCAACAATCAGCGCATTCTTTTCAATCAGGTCAATTTAATATCGGGGTAGGGCCTGGGCAATGGGGGCCTTGCTACCTTTGCCCCTGCAGATGTTTGAGAGTTTAAGCGACAAGCTGGATAAGGCATTCAAGGGCCTGAAAGGCCAGGGCAGAATCAGCGAGATAAATATTGCCGAGACCCTGAAAGAAATCAGGCGGGCACTGGTGGATGCTGATGTCAATTACAAAATTGCAAAATCATTTACTGATGATGTCAAGGCCAAAGCCCTGGGTGGTGATGTGCTGAAGAGCGTTTCGCCAGGCCAGATGATGGTGAAAATTGTAAATGATGAGCTGGTGAAGCTGATGGGCGGCAAAAAAGCTGATGTCAACCTGGATGGCAATCCAGCTGTTGTGCTGCTGAGTGGGTTGCAGGGGTCAGGTAAAACCACTTTCGCCAGCAAATTCGCCAACTTGCAGAAAAAACGCGGTAAGCGGGTGCTGCTGGTTGCTGCCGATGTTTATCGCCCTGCAGCCATCAAACAGTTGCAGACATTGGGTGAGGCGCTCGGCATCACCGTTTATGCTGAGGAAGGCAGCACCAACCCTGTGGAAATTGCACAGAATGCAATAAAAAAGGCCAAGGCTGAAAGTGTAGGAATTGTAATTGTTGATACCGCTGGCCGGCTGAGCATAGATGAGGCCATGATGAATGAGATCGCGGCAATAAAAGCTGCCATCAGGCCACAGGAAACTCTGTTTGTGGTGGATGCCATGACGGGCCAGGATGCAGTGAACACCGCCAAAGCATTCAACGATAGAATTGATTTTGATGGTGTAGTGCTGACAAAACTGGATGGTGACACCCGAGGAGGAGCAGCGCTCAGCATCATGAGCGTGGTTCAAAAACCTATCAAATTTGTTGGCCTCGGCGAAAAGCCTGATGCCCTTGATGTTTTTTATCCGGAGAGAATGGCCCAGCGGATATTGGGCATGGGTGACATTGTAAGCCTGGTGGAAAAAGCCCAGGAATCAATTGACGCTGAAGAAGCTGAACGGATGCAGCGCAAATTGCGCAAAGCCGAGTTTGACTTTGAGGATTTTCTGAGCCAGTTGGCCCAGATAAAAAAGATGGGGAACCTGAAGGATTTGATGGGAATGATACCTGGCGTAGGCAAGGCCATCAAAGACATCGACATCAGTGATGATTCTTTCAAGCACATAGAAGCGATTATCCAAAGCATGCGGCCGATTGAAAGGCGCAACCCTGATTTGCTGGATGCCCGCCGCAAAAAGCGTATTGCTGATGGCAGCGGAACCAGCGTGCAGCAGGTAAATCAATTGATTACCCAGCTGAATGAAATGAAGAAAATGATGAAGGCCATGAATCAGATGACCAAGAGCGGCAAACCCATGAAAATGCCGTTTATGGGCAGGGCCTGACTCAACCCGCCGAGCGAAGTTTTTCGACCAATTCGCGTTGTTCAGGGGTCAGGGATTTTGGCAATTCTGCTTCAAGCGTAATGTACAAATCACCTGCAGCTGAGGGGTTATCGTAATGCGGATATCCTTTGCCTTTCAGCCTTAGCACGGCACCATTCTGCGTGCCAGTCTTGATGGGGATTTTTACTGCACCGCCTGGGGTATCCACTGTTACAGAGCTCCCCAGCATTAAATCCCAGACAGGCACAGTTTTGGTGATTCTGAGGTTGTCCCCTTCACGAATAAATCGTGGGTCGCTGATGATGGTAATGTTCAGATAGAGGTCGCCATTTGGCCCGCCATTTCTGCCCGGTTTGCCTTTTCCTTTCAGCCGCAGCTGCTGGCCATCAGCAATGCCTGGTTTAATGCTGATCCTCAAACTTTCACCATTGAGGGTAAAAGTTTTTGATGCCCCTGTGTATGCTTCCTCGGCAGTAATCTGAAAATTGGCCTGGAGGTCTTGCCCCTGTGCAGGGCCCCGCTGGGTTCGGCGGCTGCCGGATGACTGCCTGCCGCCAAACATGTTCTCGAAGAAGTCAGAGAATCCGCCGCCGCCAAAACCTCCCTCAAAACCACCGCCGCCCTGGCCCTGATACTGGCTCCAATCAAATCCGCCGCCGCCTGGATGGCCCTGCTGCTGATATCGGTTCCAATCACTGCCCATCGTGTCATACTTGCTGCGCTTTTCTGGGTCGCTCAGCACTTCATTTGCCTCGGTGATTTCTTTAAAGCGCTCTTCAGCGGCTTTGTCACCAGGGTTTACATCTGGGTGATTTTTCCGCGCCAGTTTCCTGTATGCCTTTTTTATGTCGTCAGTTGAAGCATTACGCTCCACCCCAAGTATTTTGTAGTAATCCTTATATTCCATTGGTCACATCAATCCGCCAAAAAATTCATTGGCATGCCTCCGCAAATAAAAAAGCGGTTGGGCAATAGGGTTCAATGCCGCGGCCAATGATTTAAAAGGCGGAATCAGGGCCCTAAATGCAACTCTATTGCAAAAGCGATTGTACCTTTGAATCATCAGTTCATCAATGGGCACCCCTGCAAAGCACAGCCACGCTTCATCCAAAGGTCTCCTGGGCCGAATGGGAGTATCGCTGAGTTTGCTGTGCGCCATCCACTGCCTGGCCATGCCTGGGTTGCTGATTGCCATGCCATTACTGGGCAATTTTTTCCAGCAGTTTCATTGGGTTGATTGGCTGCTCGTGGGCAGCAGCGCATTTTTTGGGGGCATTGTGCTGATTCGCGATTATCGGCAGCATGGCTGGGCGGTGCCCCTTGCGCTGTTTTTGTTTGGCGTGATATGGTTCGCATCCATGGAGCTGGTTGATGCCCCATTCGCAGAAACGCTGCACTCGCTTGGCAGCATATTCATCGCCATTGGGTTGCTGCTGAATTTCAATAAAATGCGGCGCTCACAGCAGGAAATCTGCTGCACCCCAGCATAAAAAAGGCCGCTTAACTTTGCGCCGACAGGGCAAACGCTCTGTGCAAAAAAGCGGAATGACCCAAATCCACAACTTCAGCCCTGGGCCGGCAGTATTGCCCAAAGCTGCCATTGAAGAAAGCATCGAAGGCCTGCGAAATTTTAAAAATACTGGGCTCAGCGTAGTCGAAATTTCTCATCGTACTCCTGCATGGGAGGAGACTATGGATGAAGCAAGAGCCATCATCAGGCATCTGTATTCCATTCCTGATGAATATGAAGTGCTGTTTCTGCATGGCGGTGCCAGCTTGCAATTCTGCATGATTCCGTTCAACCTGCTGGATGCACGCGGCACTGCGGCTTACCTTGAGTCAGGGCATTGGGCCGCACTTGCTGCCAAGGAGGCGAAATTGTTTGGCGACACCCGCATCGTTGCAACATCAAAGGACAAGAACTATAATTTCATCCCCAAAGGCTATGACATTCCCAGTGAGGCGGCCTATTTCCACATCACAACCAACAATACCATTTATGGCACCCAGCTGCATGAGGACCTCAAAAGCCCCATACCCATGGTTGCGGACATGTCGAGCGACATTTTCAGCAGGCCAATTGACATCAGCCGCTATGCGATGATTTATGCTGGCGCCCAAAAGAACATGGGCCCTGCGGGAACAACTTTGGTCATCATCAGGAAAGACATCTTGGGCAAGGTTGAGCGGCAGATTCCATCCATGCTCGATTATCGTACTCACATTAAGGGCGAGAGCATGTTCAATACTCCGTCAGTCTTTGCCATTTACCTGAGCTATTGCACGCTGAAATGGCTGAAAAATCTGGGCGGCTGCGGAGAAATAGCCAAAATCAATCAGCGCAAAGCGGCATTGCTTTATGCCGAAATAGACAGAAACAACCTGTTTGAGGGCACAACTGAAGTTGAAGATCGCAGCCTGATGAATATCACCTTTGTTGCCAAGGATAACCGCAATGATGATGCTTTTCTGCAATTTGCCAAAGCGAATGGAGTCGTGGGCCTGAAAGGCCATCGGTCTGTAGGTGGTTTCAGGGCTTCTACGTACAATGCATTACCTGAAGAAAGTGTAGCTGTTCTTGTTGACCTGATGAAAGATTTCGAACGCACCCATGGCTGAGCAACTCAAGGTACTTGCCAACGATGGCATGGCGGCTGATGGCATTGCATTGCTTGAGGATAATGGCTTTTCTGTCGAAACCACTAAAATTCCGCAGGCAGAACTTCCCAACAGGATTGCTGATTATGATGTAATCATAGTCCGAAGCGCAACACAGGCAGATGCCAATTTGCTGAATGCCGGCCGAGGCAAACTTAAACTTGTGATACGTGCAGGTGTAGGGATGGATAATGTTGACCTGGAAACCGCCAAACAAAACGGAATTGCAGCAGGCAACACGCCCAACAGTTCGACACTTTCTGTGGCTGAGCTTGTTTTTGCTCACCTATTCAGCGTGGCTCGGTCAGTGGGGCAATCCAATATAGAGCTTCGCAAAGAAGGGGCTGCTGCATTTGGCAGCCTCAAAAAGAAATACTCTTCAGGGGTTGAGCTACGCGGCAAAACCCTCGGCATCATTGGCTTTGGGCGAATAGGGCAGGAAGTTGCGCGCATTGGGCTAAGCCTGGGGCTGAAAGTCATTGCGTATGACCCATTTGTACAATCGGCCGTTATCCAGCTCCATCACATCCAGGCAGAGCCCAAACCCAGCATTTCAGTTCCCACAATTGATTTGAGCGAGTTATTGGGAAAAAGCGATTTCATCAGCCTTCATCTTCCCTGGGAAGAGGGCAAGCCCGCATTGATTGGTGCCGACGAAATCGAAAAAATGAAGAGCAACGCCATCATTGTCAACTGCGCACGAGGTGGTGTATTGGATGAGGCCGCATTGATTGAAGCCTTAAAATCAAAAAAGATTGCTGGAGCCGCCTTGGATGTGTTTGAAAATGAGCCTGATATAAATTCATCCCTGTTTGAATTTAACAATGTCTCACTCACGCCCCACATCGCAGCATCGACAGTAGAAGGCCAATCACGAATTGGGATTGAGGTGGCTGAAGTTATTCTCCGGCATTTCGGAAGGAAATAGATGGTGCACATTCGGCCATTTCGGGCATTGCGGCCAGTGAACTCTTTGGTTGATCATTTCACCAGTGTCAGCAGCGATTTGCCCTATTATCGGGCTGTACTCGAAAATGCTCAGGCATCGCCTGCCCATTATCTTCATATCCAAAAGCCACAGCTGTTTATGCCATTTACGGGTGGCGAGAAACCAGACTCTGACCTTGGGAAAACTAAACTGGAGGAGTTTGTACGCCAAGGATATCTGGTGCAGGATGAGTTGCCCAGCCTGTACCTCTATCGCCAAACTATAAATGGCTTTGATTATACTGGCCTCATCAGCCTGGTAAACATCAAGGATTATAAGGATAACCTGATATGCAAGCATGAAAACACTCGGGTTGAAAAGGAAGGAAAAATGGCCAAACTTTTCACCCAGCTCAAGGCAAACGGCAGCCCTGTGCTGCTGACACATCATGAATTGCCAGCACTGACGGCACTGATGAACCGGACAGCCGCACAACCTGCAGCCCAAACATTCACAGCTGAAAATGGCGCCATCCACACCATTTGGGAAATCAGCCAGCCAGATGAAATTTCTGAATATGTGGAGGCCTTCAGCCAAGTGGATAAACTGTACATTGCTGATGGCCATCACCGTTCAGCAGCCATCAGCCGCTGCAGCGGATATACCAATGGGCTGCTCAACCTCAGCATCCCTGCTCCTCAACTCAGGATTTTAGCTTTTCATCGGCTGATAAAGGACTTCAGGGGGCTTGCCAGAAAAGAATTTGTGGATGTTTTGGCCACAAAATTCAAAGTGAAGCAAGTGGAAAGAAATCAGGTTTTACAGATGCCTGGCATCATCCATCTTTATTTAAAAGACAGCTGGTTCAAGATAGAAATACCTGAGGAAATGAAAAATTCGGGCAACCCCGCCGAGCGCCTTGACGTCTCAATACTCGAGCGGGAAGTGCTGCAAGGGATGCTGGGCATACACAATACACGCACCAGCAGCCGCGTTACGTATTTGAATGACACTATAGGCATGGATGCCATCAAAGAAATGGTTGATACCCGCATAGGGCGCGCCGCCTTTTTGCTGGCACCCCTCAGTTTCGATGAGTTGTTTGCCGTATCTGATGCTGGCCTCACACTCCCGCCCAAAAGCACTTGGATAGAGCCAAAACTCAGAAATGGGCTCGTCATCCAAAACTTTGAAAAACGCTGAATAACCACTAAATTTGCAATCTGAAAGAAATGAAAAAATCGCTGCCATACCTCTTCGTGCTCCTGGTGAGCGCGCTATTCTTTACCTCCGGTGCCTGCAAAAAATCACCCAAGGTATTAAAGGTAGTTATAGACACCACCCCCCCAATCACTGGCCCGACCGGTGACATAACAGTCTTTTCAAAGATCGGGACCAGCCTGGCCAATCCCTCAGTTCCTGCAACAGTCAATTTGTTCTATTCTCGTGAGGAACGTGACAATAACGGGATACCCGAATATATTGCTATAAGCAGCCAGGCAAATGGTGGTGCAGCAGTTTTTAAAAACATTCCTTTGCCAGAAACTGGGCGAACCTTGTATTTTAATTCCTACTTTAATGTAGGCGGCGTTGAGAAATATGGGGATACAGTTGCGGTATGCTCCGGGCAAAAAGGCGGAGGCAAAAACAACGGGGTTTTGATAATATATCCTCAGTAAAAAAAATCTTTGTATGGCAGGCTGTCAAACTGCAGCCTGCACAAAAAAACCCCTGCATCCACAGGGGTTTTTTTATGCTCCGTCAATCCTTGTCGCCGAACCTGAAAAAGTGCAGCATCAAAACGCGGCTGTATCGATAAATAAAGGGCGATAGGCCGATTAAAACTGCCGTTATGGCCGCGAGCGTGATGAGCGGTTCATCAACGTTGAAAAAAACGGCCAGCACAGCCCAGGTAATAAGCACCAGCCCTGTTGTCAAAGCATAGCTTACATACATGGCTCCGTAAAAAAATCCAGGCTCGGGCTCATATTTCAATCCGCACACTGGGCAATGCTCATTGGTTTTTGTAAATTTCGAATTGAACGGGCCGGATATGAATAATTTGCCCTGCCGGCATCTGGGGCATCGCCCTTTTAAAATTGCCGATAATTTGCTCGGCCTGGTGTGCAGATTGTCCAATGGTGTTTATACCCTGGCTTTCGCGCTTTTGCTCCGCCGGTACCAAAGCACCCCCACCACTGCAGCCGCTGCATATGGCACCGACATCAGCAGCAGAATGCCATCATTGAGTCCCTTTGCTTTCGGATTGTCAGCACTCTCCACTCCATTTCTGGCAGTTGCAGTGCACATGCTGCATTGAGCACTGGCCGAGAAAGGTGACAGGGCAAGCAGAACTGCAAAAACAATCGGGGCAAAAAGTCGGGAGTTTTTCATATTAGGGTTGGTTTGCCTTGGGCTGACAATTAAACATCAACTGCCAAGCGCAAAGTTCGCACCCGCCTTGCTGCCAAACAAGGTGTAATTTTGCCCCTTATTTTTTCAAGGGCCGAAAACTGTCATGGCCCTATTTTAACAGCATAACTTTAAGTCAATATCACTCGACCCATGACCCTATCAAAGCATTTTGACACATCATTGGCCGAGCCGCAATGGTATTCCGCATGGGAACAGGCTGGCGCTTTTCGGTCATCTCCAGACAGCCGAGAGCCATATACAATCGCCATTCCTCCGCCGAATGTAACAGGGGTGCTGCATATGGGGCACCTGCTGAATAATACCATCCAGGATATCCTGATTCGCAGAGCACGCAAAAAAGGGTTCAATGCCCTTTGGATTCCTGGAACCGACCATGCCAGCATAGCCACTGAAGCCAAGGTAGTGGGCAAATTGGCAGCCCAGGGGAAAACCAAGGAGGAAATAGGCCGCGATGCTTTTCTGGCTGAGGCTTTTGCATGGAAAGAGACTTATGGTGATATCATTATCGGCCAGCTGAAACGGATTGGCGCCAGCGCCGATTGGGAGCGCATCCGCTTTACCATGGATGACGACTATTACCAGTCTGTCATTACGGTTTTCACTCGGCTGTACCGGGAAGGCCTGATTTATCAGGGCCACAGGATGATCAATTGGGACCCGAAGGCCCAAACCGCCCTCAGCGATGAGGAGGTGAATTATCGCGAGACAGAGCAGCAGCTTTACTACGTAAAATACAAACTCAAGGATAGGGAGGGATATATAACCATCGCCACTGTCAGGCCGGAGACCATCATGGGCGACACAGGCATTTGCGTACATCCCAGTGATGAGCGATATGCTGATTTGATTGGTGAGCATGCCATAATACCGCTGGTGAACCGCACCGTCCTGATTGAAGCCGATGAGTACATCGATCCTGAGTTTGGCACAGGGGCCCTGAAGGTGACGCCTGCACACGATAAAAATGACCAGGCACTCGGCCTCAAACATGGTTTTGCTGCAATAGATGTCCTGACCAACGATGGCCGAATCAGTCCTGCGGCTGAAGTTTTTGTGGGCATGGACCGATTTGAAGCCAGAAAAGCTGTGGTTGCAGAGCTGACTCGGCTTGGATTGATCGAAAAGGTAGAAAATATTGTAAGCAATGTGGGATACAGCGAGCGCACCAATGCTGTGGTAGAGCCACGCATCAGCAAGCAGTGGTTCTGCCGCATGGAGTCACTCAGCAAGCCTGCCCTGGATGCAGTGCTTGAGCAGAAAATCAGAATAGTACCCGCAAAGTATGTCAATACCTATCGGCATTGGATGGAAAACATCCATGATTGGTGCATCAGCCGGCAACTTTGGTGGGGCCATCGCATCCCTGCGTGGTACACCTCAGGCGGAGATGTCGTAGTAGCTGACACGGAAGCATCTCTACTGCGGCAAGCTGAAACCCTTTTGGGAAGGAAAGTTGAACTGAATGAATTAAGGCAGGACGAGGACGTGCTGGACACTTGGTTCAGTTCATGGATCTGGCCAATCGCCATTTTGAATGGAATCACTGAACCTGGCAACAGGGACATGCGATACTACTACCCTACTTCCACACTGGTTACAGGCCCAGACATCCTGTTTTTTTGGGTGGCGAGGATGGTTATGGCTGGCCAGCGCTTTGAAGGCCACCGGCCTTTCGACACGGTTTACTTCACTGGGATCATCAGGGATGCCGAAGGGCGAAAAATGTCGAAATCCCTGGGTAATTCACCGGATGTGCTGGCGCTGATTGACCAGTATGGGGCAGACGCCCTGCGTTTTGGGATTCTGCGCAGCAGCCCTGCTGGCAATGATTTGCTTTTTGATGAAAAACTCTGCGAGCAAGGCAGAAACTTCGTCAACAAAATATGGAACGCCCTGCGGCTGGTGGATGGATGGAAGGAGCGTACGGATGCTTCTAAGCAGTCTGCAGATGATGCGCTTGCCCTGGAATGGTTTGCAGCACGCCTCAGCCTGACACTCGCCGCACTTGAAGACGACTATCAGGATTTCCGGCTTTCGGAGGCGGCAACCAGAACATACAAACTGATATGGGATGACTTCTGCGGAAGCCTGCTGGAAATGGTGAAACCATCGCCCGGCACGCCCATGGCCAGCGATACCCTCGATTCAGTCCTGCTTCAGTTCGAGCGGCTGATGAGCATTCTGCATCCCATGATGCCTTTTATAACGGAAGAAGTTTGGAATCAATTGCGGCCCCGCCCTGCAGGCGACCTTTGCATCATCAGCCACTGGCCAGATGTACAGCCATATGATGAAGACTTGCTGATGGAAGGGGAATTATTTCACGATATCATCAGCAGTTTGCGTACTTACAGGCTTACTGCGAAACTCGGCAGAGAGACCATCACCTATCGCGGTGATGCTGAGAGCAAAGAAATGCTGAGCAAATGGAGCGGACTAATTAAAAAACTCACAAACGCAGATTATGACCCTCAATTACAGGGGGTGCACTCTGCCAAGCTGCAGGTGAATAAAACCGAACTGATATTGCATCATCAATCGGCCATTGATCCTGTAGCGGAGCGAGAGAGAATATCGAAAGAACTGCAATATGCTGAAGGCTTTCTGCTGTCAGTTGACAAGAAACTCAGCAATGACCGCTTTATGAAAAACGCTTCGGATGAGGTTATTGAAAAGGAGCAGCAAAAACGGCTTGATGCCGTCCAAAAAATTGAAAATCTGCGGCAAAGCCTGCAACACCTGGGCTGAAATATGCTGGAAAAAATCATCATTATTGACTATGGCTCTCAATACACTCAGCTGATAGGGCGCAAAGTGCGGGAGCTGAATGTGTATTGCGAAATTTATCCCTTTAATAATCCCCCCGACCACAGCGGCGATGTTGCGGGCATCATCCTGTCAGGCAGTCCCTTCTCTGTCCATGGCGATGGCGCGCCTGCTGGCAGCGATGAATATTTGAAGTGGAACGTGCCAGTGCTTGGGGTTTGCTATGGCGCACAGCTTTTGGTGCATGAGCATGGGGGGCGCGTTGAACCCAGCAACATCAGGGAGTATGGCCGAGCTAACCTAATCGGCGGCGATTTCGAAAATCCTTTGCTGCGCGGGCTGAGGGCTGGCAGTCAGGTTTGGATGAGCCATGGCGACACCATTTCAGCACTGCCGCAGGGCACAAAATCAATTGCACACACCACAGATGTGGCAAATGCAGCATTTCAGCTTGAAGGCAAACCGGTTTGGGGCATACAATTTCACCCTGAAGTTACGCACACCGAGCAAGGCAATCTGCTGCTTGAAAATTTTTTAAAAGGGATATGCCGATGCAAAGCTGACTGGACCTCAGAAAATTTTATTGAAGCCACCGTTAGTGCCTTGAGGGAATCCATCGGCACAGCTGAAGTGGTAATGGCTCTGTCAGGAGGTGTTGATTCCACCGTTGCCGCAGTGCTTCTGCAGCAGGCCATCGGTGAACAGCTCACCTGCATTTTTGTGGACAACGGCTTGCTGAGGAAAGGCGAATATGAGGCGGTGCTGGAAGGGTACAAAGACCTCAGCCTGCGTGTGCGCGGAATCAATGCCCAGCAGCTTTTTTATGATCGGCTGGCAGGTGTTGATGACCCTGAAACCAAAAGAAAGGCAATAGGCCGTGCCTTTATCGATGTATTTGATGAAGCCGTGGGTGAACTGCCCAACGTGTCCTTCCTCGGGCAGGGCACAATTTATCCAGATGTAATAGAGTCGCTGAGTGTCAAAGGCCCTTCGGCGACCATAAAAAGTCATCATAATGTAGGCGGACTCCCCAAGGAAATGCGCCTGAAAGTTATTGAGCCGCTCAGCACTCTTTTTAAAGATGAAGTGCGGCGAGTGGGTGCCGCATTGGGCATACCGAAAGCCATCCTGCAGCGGCATCCATTTCCTGGGCCGGGCCTGGCCATCAGGATATTGGGCGATGTAACCATAGAAAAGGTAAGGCTGTTGCAAGAAGCTGATGCCATTTATATCAATGCTTTAAAGGCCGATGGTCTGTATGATCAGATATGGCAGGCTGGTGCCATTCTCCTCAATTCACGATCGGTTGGGGTGATGGGAGATGATCGGACGTATGAACAGGTGATTGCCTTGCGCGCAGTACATAGCCATGATGGCATGACGGCGGACTGGGTGCACCTGCCTTATGATTTTCTGGCCAAAATCAGCAGCCGAATAATCAACCAAGTAAAAGGGGTCAACAGGGTGGTCTATGACATCAGCAGCAAGCCCCCCGCAACAATAGAATGGGAATGAGCCTCGGTCGAGTAATAGCCATCCCCCTGATTATGCTGATGGGCTGCAGCATTTTTCAGCCTAAAGGTACCCCAAAACCTAAGCCTGACAATGGCGGTAATGTGGACATCACCCCGCCAGCACCCAAACCTGACCAGCCACCAAAACCGACACCGAAGCCACCAAAACCAACCCCCAAACCCGATTTGCACAAGGATGCATATCGCGTCTCCTTAGTTCTGCCACTGTATGCAGAGTATGATTCTGTCCCTCGAAATTTCAGGGGAATTTCTGATGTTGGTCGGGCTTTTTATGCTGGTGCCCTTATTGCGGCTGATTCACTGGCCAAATGCGGCATGCGCCTCACCCTCGACGTTGTGGATGCAGGCACAGTAATTCCAAGAAGTGAAAGATGGACAGCTAATCCGCCGGACATGGTGATTGCGGGCCTGACCGAGAAAGATTTCACCGCATTGCACGCGCTGCTCCCTTTGAGAACATTGATTGTCAACTCGCTTTCAGTGATAGATACTTGCCTGAATGATTCTTTCTACATCCAGAGTACGCCATCGGCCCGAAATTTTGCCAAGGCTGCACTTGAGGTGATTGCTGACAGTTTTAAAGACTGTCGAATTTATCAGATATACGACAAGGGGCCTGAGAAAAATTTAATCGCTGAAGAATTCAAACTGATTGCGCGGGGGGACAGTTTCACTAACCTTCCAGTCGCCTCCAGTTTTGGATTGCTTGAAAATCCAAAACTGCAAATCAGCCCGAAGACTGTGATATTTCTGCCAACCAGAAATGAAGTGTTTGTTCAATCAGTTATAAATCAACTTACTACGTTTGAGGATAAGGACATTGTTATCATAGGTGTGCAGAGCTGGCTTGGCTTCCGCACTTTCGAGGGCTCACAATGGGAGAAATTCAGGGTTAGGGTGCTCACTTCATCTTACGTAGATCTCACTTCAGCCCAGGGCCAGAAATTTGTTCGCGATTACAGGGGCCGTTACAATGATGAACCCAGCGAATGGGCAGTGCGCGGATATGGTGAAATGATGCTTTGGGCTGGGTTACTGCAGGCATATGGCTTGGGGTTGCGCGATGCACTTGCTGCTGGCCCTGTCCTCTATACTTTCAACATGCGTTTTGCAGCCGAGCCTGCGCAGAATTGCGGATACATTAATCTACGGCCCGCAATACTCAGATTCAATGGATATAAACTCAACCAGGATTAGCCGCAGGCTGAGCCAGCTTACAGCAGCCCTGGAAGGCTACCGAGGTGAAGAACCCCTTGCCACTGCTCTCGGCACCTATTTCAAGGCCAACCCCCAGATGGGCGGAAGAGATCGCCGAGAACTCCGGGCGCTGGCATGGGCCTGGTTCCGGTGGGGCCGTGTGCTGGGCACAGATTGGGTGAATGCATTTGAGTTGGATAATACAGCCATAATTGAAAAAATTAAAACTGAGGCAGGCGAGGATTGGGTGAAGAAAATAATTCCTCACATTTCTGAATTTTCGCCCGCCATTGATGCTGAAGAATTTGCTGCTGAGTTTCTGGATTCAGGAAAACTCCACGTTTTGCCGCATTCAATTGAGGCTGAAGAAAAATTGGGCAAGGCATTGAGGAAAAATGAGGTTGAACATCAGCTAAAAGGCCCCATCCATATTCTGCCGCTTGAAACCAAACTGGATGATTGGAAGCTTGAAGGATTGCAGGTTGTTGATTTGAGTTCCTTTTCTGCTATCGAAAAATTGTGGGGTGGGCTGCAGAACAAACCCAGCAGGGTACTGGACGTTTGCTGCGGAGCAGGGGGAAAAAGCCTGGTGCTGAAATATCTTGACAAAGAACTCAGCATTCGACCTTATGACATCCGGGGCTCGATTTTGAAAAATTATGCGAGCCGAATTAAATACTTCGGCTATTCGACCGCCGCACCAATTGCAGCTGATTTTCGACAGCCCCAGCCCGAGGTGCCGGAAGCTGATTTGGTGGTGGTCGACGCACCCTGCACCGGCTCAGGTACCTGGAGGCGCGCACCGGAAAATGCTGCATTTTTTGATATCAATGAGGTCGGGAAGTATGCCCGAAAGTCACTTTCCATCCTCATCAACTCTGGGGCAAAAGTCAAATCAGGCGGAAAACTCGCTTACCTGACTTGCAGTGTTTTCAAGCGCGAAAATGAAGAGAATGCCTTGAGTTTTTTGCAGACCCATCCGAACTTTGAACTTGAATCTCAGGAGTATTTCAATTACCAGAATGATGGCGGGGATATTCTGTTTTCAGCCATCTTTAAGCATATCGGCTAAAAATACAAGTACTTGGTTGTGCGCCTGTCCAACGATTTCACCG